>JAOAAI010000169.1 GCA_026418955.1 Candidatus Goldiibacteriota bacterium
GTATATGGAAGTTTTGAAATTTGATCCCAATAATGAAGCTGCAATGAATGGAGTGATAAAGATAAATGCAAAAATGGAAGCAGATAAAGAAAAATATCTTGCGCTTGGTAAACAGAAGATTGCATCTGAACCAGATAAAGCTGTTGGTTATTTTAAAAAGGTTTTACAGATAGATCCGAATAATCAGGAGGCTAATTCTTATATTCAGAAACTCACTGGTAAAGATGCTCAGGTAGCAATAGATGCAAAAATGGTTAAAGCATTATATTATGAAGGTGTGGATAAATATGTGAATGGTAATATAGAAGAAGCAATAAAACTATGGAAAAAGGTTTTAACAATAGATCCAAATCATATTGAGTCTCAGAAAAATATCCAACGTGCACAGGAAAAATTAATAGCAATAAAAAATTTAGAAAAATAAGGAGTGAGTCTACAATGAAAGTAACAATTTATGATGTTGCTAAAAAAGCAGGCGTTTCCATTTCAACTGCTTCAAAAGCATTGAATGACAGGAAGGATGTAGGAGAAAAAACAAAAGAAAAAGTTAAACAGATAGCAAAAGAACTATCATATGAACCATCTCATTTTGCAAGAGCCCTTGCAATGAAAAAGACGGGAAATATAGGTGTACTTACAGTTCGGTATTATTCAACGCCAATGCTTACAAATCCATTTTATTCAAAGATCATAGAAGGAATAGAAGAAGGCTTGATGAACAGCGATTTGAATTTAATTACAAATGTTTTGAGGAGAGAGCAGATAGAGAGACTTGAATTACCTAAAATGGTAAAAGAAAAAAATATAGATGGTTTAATTCTTCTGGGTTATATGCCAGAAGAATTTGTTGATTTAATTGTAAATAAAGGATTGCCTGTTGTTGTTGTTGATAATGATGTTAAAGAAAATATAAGTATGATTGTCACAGATGATGAAGGCGGAGCATACAATGCAGTTAATTATCTTATAAAAACTGGACATAAAAAAATAGCATATATTTCAGGTCCATCTAAAAGGGGCAGTTTTAAAAAAAGAGGCGATGGTTATTTAAAAGCATTATCTGATAATAATATAGAAATTAGACCTGATTTTATTTTATATAACGAAAATGAAGAACCGGGTTATGAATGGATGAAAAAGATTTTAGAATCAAATGATATACCTGATGCAATATTTACTTGTAATGATGTTACAGCTATTTTATGTATTAATATGTTACGTGAAAGAGGATTAAAAGTTCCTGATGATATATCGGTTATTGGATTTGACAATATTGAAATGGGACAGCATTTTATTCCATCGCTTTCCACGGTTGATGTTGATAAAGAGAAAATCGGCATAAAAGCTGTTAATTTATTGAGCGATAAGATAAAGAATAAAACAAAATCAATAGAAAGAATTATTTTCCCGGTTAATCTCATTATCAGAGATTCTGTAAAACAAAGAAAATAGAAAATTGATAATAAATAATATAGCAAGTTATTTAAAAATGAAACTCTATTCTGTCATTATATTATCCATAAAAATAAAAATTTAAAAAGAATAATAATTTAATATATTATGTTATAATATTTACAAAAAAGAGGAAATATGATGAATATTTATTATAAAATTTTTATTTTAGTATTTTTAAATGGTTTCACATCTATAATTACACAGATTGTATTATATAAAGAAATATTGTCCCAAGTATATGCAAATGAGATAGTATTATGTTTTGCTTTATCTTCATGGCTCATTGCTGGTGCTTTTGGAGGCATGATTATCTTTCCAAAATATTTATCTAACCGAAGTGATAATTTTTTATTTATAGGATTAGGTTTTATACCAGTAATATCAGCGATTATAAGTCTTTTTTCTTTACTTATCATAAGAAATATCAAAACTTTTTTGAATATCCCTGTTGAACAACTGATGAATATATGGGATGCGATGATTATTACTATTTTATTTTATGGCATTCCTGCTTTTTTTCTTACATTGACATTTTGTTTTGCTGGGGAAGTGCTAAAGAGATACGGTGGAGATAATAGGTTATTATATATTTTAGAAACAGCAGGAGCTGTTATTTCTGGCGTATTATTTACTTTGTTTTTAAATGGTAAATATACAAATTTGGAACTTTTGTATTGGATTGGTTTGATAAATATTATTGTTGTATATATTTTATATAGAGAAAAAGCTGATTATGCAAAAAAGATTAATATAACTTTAGTTTTTATTCTTATTGTTTATTTAATTCCATTGCCCACAGATTTTTTAAGAAAAATTGATAGTGAAAGTTTTAATAAACCATATCATAAATATAATATTGTTTCAAAAAAAGAAGGATTTGATTCAAAAGTTGTTATTACAGAAAAAGAAAATGTTTATTATATATTTTCAAATGGAACAATAAAATATCAATATAACAACCCTGAATTTGCTGAATTTTTAGGTTGGGTTATGTTAACGTATGAGGGCTATAAAAATGTTTTACTTGTAAATAATGTTTACACAGGCGGTGTTGAAGAGATACAAAAATATAAAGATGTGGAAAAAATTACCGCTGTAGAAACAGATCAAGATTTAGCAGAAATCCTTATTAATTTTTTTAGAAATTCAGACTATGGTAAAAAAGTAAGATTTGTTCATGGTGATTTAATTTATTATTTATATCAGATGAAAAATGATGATAAATACGATATTGTAATTTTGAATATGTCTGCACCAAATACCTTATTAAATAATAGAAACTATACTTATGAATTTTTTAAATTATTAAAAAGATATTTAAAGAACACTGGACGAATAATTTTTTCAATGCCTGCATCTGAAAATTATTTTAGCAGAGAAATAATTTTATCAATTGCACCTGTTTATAATACCTTAAAAGATGTTTTTTTAAATGTTGAAGTTATACCTGGGGATAAAATAATTTTCTTAGCATCAGATGGAGAAATAAAAATAAATTCGGTGGCAATTATGTCTAATATGAAAAAAAACAACATAAAAATTGCCCAATTAAATCCTGTTTATATAGAGGATAAACTAAATAAATCAATTAAAATGAAAAATTTATTGAATGAATTAAAAATAAATTTAAATAAAATATTGAAACCAGAAGCTTACATGTATAATATAAAGAAGGATTTATTGATGTTTTATAATAATTTAAATTTTATAAAAATGGTCATTATTATATTTATATTTTTATTGATTTTCTTTCAATTTATCAACTTAAAGAAAAATAAAACTTCCATATTTTCATATTTATCCATGTTTTTATTTGCTGTTACAACAATAACTCTTGAACTATGTCTTATATTAGTTTATCAGAGTTTTTATGGTTATTTATACAGAACAATAGGTCTTCTTTATTCATTTTTTATGGTGGGTATATTGATAGGAGCCATAACACTTATGATTTTTAATGAAATAAATTTTAGATTAACAGTAATTTTTGCTGAAATTTTAAATCTTATTATTCTTTTTTATATTATTAATTTCAAAAATATAGATCAACCTATAAATCCAAATATAATAATGTTTTTTATAATAGCATCAGGATTTTTTGTTGGCGCAATTTTCAATTTAATGTTAAAAAATAGTAATATCTCAATTTTGTATGGTGCGGACCTAGCAGGTGGGGCTATTGGTGGAATTTTGTTCGGATTAGTAGTTTTTCCTATATTTGGTTTTATAGGGACAATTATTTTTAATCTTTTACTTTTGACAATTGTATATATAGGAGATTTAAAGAATGTTTCAGTTACAAAAGCAATTTATTAGATTGATAAAAATAATGGAGAGGTTACGAGGAAAAAATGGTTGCCCCTGGGATAGAAAGCAAACTCAGAAAAGTCTACTTCCTTATCTTCTGGAAGAAACTTATGAATTGATAGAAGCAATAAATAAAAAAGATGTTAAATTGATAATAGAAGAACTCGGTGATTTATTATTACAAGTTGTTTTTCATGCACAAATTTTAAAGGAAAAAAAAGGCGTTGGAATAAAAGAAGTTATTAAATGTTTAAATAATAAATTGATTCAACGTCATCCCCATGTTTTTTCTGATAAAAAAGATTTATATAAAGATTATCATGTAAGAGAATTTTGGGAAAAACATAAAAAAGAAATAAAGAAAAGAGAATCTATACTTGAAGGCATTCCGGTTGCATTACCTTCTTTACTGCGAGCCCGCAGATTGATATCTAAAGCCACAACACTTGGATTTAGATGGAATGATAATGGAACAATCATAAAAAAAATAAGAGAAGAATTAAAAGAGGTAGTTAAAGAGTTAAAACTAAGAAGGAAGAAAAAATTTGAAGAAGAAATAGGCGATTTATTATTTGCAATTACTGCTTTAGCATATTATAATAAAATTAATGCTGAAAATGCTTTATATAAAGCAAATAACAAATTTATTAAAAGATTCAAAAAAATTGAAAAATTATTAAATAATAATTTACCCCCAAAAAAGATATTACAATTATGGAATAAAACAAAAAGTTAATTAATTATTAAAGGTGGTGTAAAAATGGAAAAATTAATTGATTTGGAAACAGAAAGACAGTTAAAACAAAAATTTATACAAGAAATGAAAAATCCTGTTGATGTAATATTATTTACTAATCTTATTATTTTGCCAGGAAAGGAAGATACACAAGAAATAAATAATTTTGCAAGACAGTTTTTGAAAGAATTAGCATCAATAGAACCAAGAATACTGGTAAAAGAATTACCAATAACTGATAAAGTGGCAATTGATCTTGGTATTAAAACATCGCCAAGTATTGCAATTGGCTATGATTTTGGTTATAGAATCATTTTTAATGGAGCTCCACTTGGACATGAGGCAACTGCTCTTATTGAATTAATAACTTTAGTATCATCTGGAGAATCGCATTTGGATGATAATATAAAAAGATTATTAAAAAATATATCAAGTAATGTTCATTTACAGGTTTTTACAACACCAACATGTCCTTATTGCCCGCTTGCAGTAATACAGGCAGGACAACTTGCGCTAGAATTGAAAGGTAAAATTAAAGCAGAATGTATTGAATCTGATGAAAATCAAGAATTAGCTGCAAAATATAATGTTTCATCGGTACCTCATACTGTAATAAATAGTATTTCAGAATCATCCATTATCGGGGTTGTGTCTGAGAAAAAACTCGTGGAACATATTTTAAAATTTGCTGGAGATGAAGAGATCAAAATTAAATTACAAGAAGAAGAAAAAATAAAAAAAGAAAAATTAATTGATAATCCTCAGGAAGTTATTTATATAACAGAAAATAATTTTGAAGAAGCAATAAATAAATATGAAAATATCGTCATAGATTTCTGGGCAGATTGGTGTGCGCCATGCAAGATGTTATCTCCGATTATTGAACAATTAGCAAAAGAAAATTTTAGCAAAATTGTTTTTGGTAAATTAAATGTGGATGAAAATCCTAATATTGCGGCAGAATATGAAATAATGTCTATTCCTACTTTGTTAATTTTTAAAAAAGGTAAAAAAGTTGGACAATTAATAGGGGTACAATCAAAAAGTGAATTAGAAAAACAAATAAAGGATATACTGGAGGTAAAGTAATAATGCTGGATGATAAAGTAAAAATAAATATCAACATCAGAAATCAAATAAAAGATGAAATATATGACATAATCATAATAGGAGGTGGTCCAGCAGGTTTAACAGCTGGTATTTATGCGACTAGAGCAGGCATGAAGACTCTTTTGATAGAAAAATTATCTCTTGGTGGACAGATATTTTTAACTTCTGATATAGAAAATTATCCAGGCATAGAAAAAATATCAGGCCCAGATTTAATAAATATTATGGAAAGACAGGCAAAAAATTTTGGCGTTCAGTTTATATTTGAAGAAGTGATAAGAGTGGAAGAAAAGGATGAAAAAAAATTAATTCATACATCTTCTGGCAATGTTTATAGTTCGTTAGCTTTAATAATCGCAACAGGTGCTAAATATAAAGAATTGAATATTCCTGGAGAATCAAAATTTAAAGGAAGGGGAGTATCAAATTGTGCTACATGTGATGCTGCTTTTTATAAAAATCTTGATGTGGCAGTTGTTGGCGGTGGAGATACTGCAGTTGAAGAGTCAATATTTTTAGCCAAATTTGTAAATAAAGTTTATTTAATACACAGAAGAGACAGATTGCGTGCAGCAAAAATTATACAAGATAGAGCT
>JAOAAI010000226.1 GCA_026418955.1 Candidatus Goldiibacteriota bacterium
AGATGTGTATAAGAGACAGGCATATAGATGGTATTCTTTTTTATTTAATAGAAGAGTTAAAATACATCGCAGATATAATCAAATGCATGAAGCGGATTATAATTTAAAACTTGCAGAGGATATTATAGGTGTAAAAAAGGTAGAAAGGTTATTTTTTTATTTGACAAATGAGGAAATGAATTCAGCAAAAAAATATTTGAAAGCAAAAGGATTAAGTCCTGATTATTTTATAGTTTATCCAGGTGGGGCTGGTTCTGCTAAGAATTTGTCTCTTGAAAATTATGCTTTTTTAATTGATATTATAAAAGAAAAATTTTCTGAGATAGATATTTTAATTGCAAGTGGAAAAAATGAACAAAATAAAGTTTTATGTTTATATGATAAAGTTAAAAATAAAAAAAATATTTTTGTAATGGATGAAAATCTAACTATTAGAGAATTGGCAGCTGTAATTAATAATTGTAAAATTTTTATAAGTGGTAGTACAGGTCCCATGCATATTGCTGCAGCATTGAATGTGAAAACACTTACTTTTTTCCCAGAAAAGGGAGTGTCGCCTGTGCGCTGGGGCCCAATAGGTAATATATCTGAAATTATTTTATTTAAAAATGAAAAAATTGATTTTGATTATTTTATTGATAGATTACAAATACTTCTTAAGAGGGAAAAATGAAAAAATTGTTAATTTTCTTTTTAATTGCTTTTATAATTGGTTGTGCAGGTTCAGAAAAAAAAGTAAATCTTATAAAGGAATTAAAAGAAGAAAAAATAATAAAAGAGCAAGTGGAGAAAATTTCTGAACAAAAAGAAAAAGTCATAATAAATCAAATAGAATATAGTAAATATATTGTTCGCAAAGGTGATTCTTTATGGAGAATAGCCAAAGAACAGATAGGTAATCCAAATGTATGGATACAGATTGCCATACAAAATAAAATAAATGAGCCATATATTTTAAGACCGGGACAGATTATTTTATTATCCGATTCATATAAAATTAATGATAAGAAAAAGAAAAACTTTAAATACAGAGTAATAAAAAACAATTCATTTGGAGTAGGAGAAAAACTTGTTTTTGCTATTAAATATTTTGGAATCACGGCTGGTTTTGGTATTCTAGAAGTAAAAAATTTTGTAGAGATAAATAAAAGAAAAGCATATTTTCTGGAAGCAACAGCTAAAACTTCTCCATTTTTTGAAAGATTTTATAGGGTTCATGATGTTATAAATTCTTATATGGATGCGTATGGACTGTTTTCATGGAAATACAGTAAAAATTTAGAAGAGGGTTCTTATAGAAATAATAGTTATATGGAATTTTATCATGAAGAAGGTTATGCCAAGAAAAAAGAAGGAGATAGATGTTCTATTCCAGCTTTTGTTCAAGATGTTTTATCAGAATTTTATTATTATAGAGCAATTTTTACTGGTAAAGAAGAAGAATTATATATAGATGTTGCATCAGATGAGTGCAAGGTTTATCAAATAGTTGTAAAAAAGTTAGGCGAAGAAAGAGTAAGAGTTGATGCCGGAGAATTTGACTGCTATGTTATAAGACCTTTTTTAAAATATGAGGGCATTTTTAGACAAAAAGGCGATGTGGATATATGGCTAACAAAGGATAAGTATAAAATGCCAGTTTTAGTGAAGTCAAAAATTATAATAGGGTCAATTGATGCAGTATTACAGGAGGCAACAATTGTTGAACCAGAATGAAGTATTAAAAGAACTAAAAAAGATAATAAATAAAGAATTCATACCTATTTTTTTCATTTTGATTGTTCCCCCTTTTTCTTTGTTAGAAGGATATGGAATTAAAACAATTAATTTTTGTTATAAAGATATTTATTATATAATACCAGTTGCTATTGGGTTTATAGTTAATATTCTTCAAAAAAACTCTTTTAACTTTTATCTTTTCACAATTCTTTTAATAATATGGATTTTGAAGAATATACCACTTTTATTTATTGACAGATATTTTGATGGAAATTTTATTATGTTATTAATTTCTGATTGTATAATTTTATTTTTCTATTTATTGATATCTATTTCATTTTGGAATAATGATCCATATTTTATTTCATTTTATAAATCATATAATCAATCATATATTATTATTTTTAAAATATTTGGAATTTATTTTTTTATAATTGTAATTTTATTATTGATTTTATTTATTAAAATATTTCTTATTTTAAAAACATCTTATGGTTAAATAAAAAATTATTAATTAAGTTCTGCATTTAATCTGTTTATATATTCAATAATGGTATTTTTTATATCCATATCCTGTGATTTATTATAAAAATACCACATCCAATTCAAAGCTCTTTTTTTATCAACTTCAAGACACATCTTAACAAGTATATTCAAAGTTGTAAAATCATAAGGATCTAATTTCATAATTTTTTCCATATATTTAATAGCAGTCATTTTATCCCGAAGCTCATAATAATAAATTGATGCTATTAAATTTAAAATTGCAGGACTTTCTGGAGCAATTTCAAGTGCTTTTGAAATGTGATAATTCATCCATAAAGTATCTTTTAAATATGCAGAATATCTTGCCGCCTGAATAAAATATCTGGCAATCAAATCTCTGTAATATAAGTCAAAATTTTTATTTGGATATCTTAATAAATTTAGTTGCATAAGATAATGTGAGTTTTTTATTAATTCTTTTTTGGGTTGAAGTTTATAAATTAAACCATAAGGTATACAATATATTTCTTGTTTTATATTTGTAAATTCTGTAAATGTGGTATAATATGTATTATCAGGGTTATTTTTATAAACGGCAAATTCTGCCTGATTCTGTAGATATTCATTGACTTTTTGTTTCATATGTTTAAGCCGCGTCTGTGAAAAAGCCCCCGGTTTAAATTGTATTTTAACATCTGCTTTTCTTGCTTCTCTAAAAATTGATGTATCTAAAAAAGAACCATTTCTATCATAAACATCTATTTTTTTAAATTTATTTTTAATGTATTTAAAATAGAGTATGTTGAATACATCATAATCTTCTTCTGCGAATAATTTATCGCCAGGTTTTAATATTCTCTCTATATTTAAAACATGGTCATAAGCAAGAAATTTTTTTGAATGGTTATGTAAATTAAAATTTAATAATAATTGCAAAAAAATGCAGAAAAAAGGTATAAAATAAAGTAAATTTTTAGTATCATCTTCTATTTTGATTGAAGAAAGAAATCTAAATAAACCTACAGATGCAATAATCATCAATATAATATCAATAAAAATGTAAAAATTTTTATTTACATATAGTATAAACGGTGAAAAAGAATTACCGGTAAAAAAGATTATTCCAGATAGATTAAAAATAAAAAATGAAATAAAAAAATAAAAAAATAGTTTTTTATATTTAAAAAGTAAAATTATACCCCATATAAGAAAAGCAAGCATAAAA
>JAOAAI010000095.1 GCA_026418955.1 Candidatus Goldiibacteriota bacterium
AGATGTGTATAAGAGACAGGAATATATACTTGATTCATTAGGTTTTAAATCAATAGATTTATTAAATTGTTGTTCTGCTTCTTTGAATTTATTTTGGAAATAATATATCCAACCAAGTCCAATATTGGCATCCGCATATCTTGGATTAATTTTTATTGCTTTTTTATGTTCTATTTCCGCTTCTTTGTATTTACCCATATTAACGTATACTCCACCAAGCAGAAAATGAACATCTGCATAATTGGGTTTTAATGATAATGCCTTTTTAAAATATACAACTGCATTTGAATACTTTTCCATATTAAAATATAATTTGCCAAGAGCAATATATGCATTAACATAATTTGGATTTTTTTCTAAAACATTTTTTAATTCAATTTCTGCTTCAACACATTTACCAAGATGAACATATACTTCACCTAAACAAAATTTCGCATCAAGATAATCTGGATTTAATAATAATGCTTTTTTAAAATTTTCCTCTGCTTCTTTATATCTATTTTGTGTAGCATATATTCTACCTAGACATATATATGAATCTGCATATTTTGGATCTTCTTCTAAAGCTTTTCTACAATTTTCCTCGGCTTCTTTTAACTCTTCTTTTGTAGCATAAATTGCACACAAACAAGATGGTTTTTGATTTATATCAATTCTTGGATCATATATATTATTTTTTATAAAATTTTTTATCTTATTAAATACATCAGACATTTATTTTACTCCTTTTAAATTAAGATATTTTATGTAAAAACATATTAACAATTTTTAAAAAAAATGCAAATATTTTTAATATTTTTTATTTTATATTTTAGTCTTTAAATAATTAATCTGTCTTAATAAACTTTCTTTTATTTCTTTTCTCCATTCTTTTTCATAATAAAATTTCAACCAATAAAGTTCTCTTTCACGTATACCCATCTCATGATAAAGTGTTATAATAAGATTTAAAGCTGCAAAATCATAAGAGTCCATATTCACTGCCATTTCAAGATATTTCATTGTATTTTTTAAATCTTTAAGATTGTGAAAATAAATTGAAGCAATGTTCTTTATTATGTTAGGAACATCACCTGCTAAATTTAAGGCATAATTCTTATAAAATTCAAATTTTTTGAAATTGAAATTCATAGCTGAGTATTCAGCCATACGAATCAGATATCTTCCAAGAACATATCTAATAAAATAATCTTTATTTTTACAATTAAATAAATCTCTTATACAATATATTTTCATTAAATTTTCGGATTTATTAATAATAATTGATGATTCAGTCAATTTATGTAAAATACCATAAGGTCTAGTTAAAAGATTGTATTCAGGATAAGAAGTCATATCCATAAAATAAACTTTATGTTTATTTTTAAAATAAATATCAATTTCTATTTTTTCTTGTTTTTTTCTATTTAATATATTTTCTTCTTTAGCAAATTTATAAATTGAAATATCAAGCACATTGCCATTCTGGTCATACACAGTTATTTCTGGATACATTTTTTTCACTTGTTTTATATATTGAATATTGAAAATATAAATATCAGATTTGCCAAAAATTTTATTATCAGAATTTACTGTTTTTAATATATTCAAACCATGATCATAGGCTAAAAATTGTCTTGAATAATTATTATTTGAATAATTTATAAAGATATATAATAAAACATAAACAGAAATGGTTATCAATATTATATATTGATTTATTTTTAACCTATTTTTCAAATATCGTATAAACGAAAAAAATCCAACAGCAAGGAAAAATAGTGAAAAAAGATTATTTAAAAGATAAAAAGGTTTATTTACATAAAAAAATTCTGGAGAATTTCCGTTGTAAGTAAAATAAATAATTAAAAAAAGATTTAAAATAAAAATAAAAAAACTTATAAAAAAAATTCTTTTTAATTTTAAATATAATACAAAAAGGCCAAATAAAGTAAACAAAAATAGTATATTGAAATTTTTATAATAATTTTTTAAATACCATAATAATTTTGAAAGGCATGAATTAATAGTAAATGTAGGGTCATTTTGATTTATATATACTTTTCTTAAAATAAAATCAAATAAAAGATTTACCGAATCAATACCAGCCCAGACATTTATTGCTTTATTATATCTTATAAAAAGATAAAGCCATGATGTAATGAATGACAAAAAGAAAAAAAGAATTGATTTAATAATATTCTTATTTTTTCTTTTATTCGCTATGTATAAAAGAAAAAATA
>JAOAAI010000107.1 GCA_026418955.1 Candidatus Goldiibacteriota bacterium
AGGTAAGACAAAAGAATATAAATTAAAAAAGCGTCTGGAGAGAATAAATAAATTTAAAATGATGAAAAATAATCCTAACATATTAAAAAATATGTCACCAGAACATAAAAGATTAATAGATGAGATGATAAAACTGGAGCCTTATTATCAGAGTCAGCTGGAAGAGGAAAAGAAAAAGGTTAGAAAGACAGAGATAATTTTAAAAAAACACAATAAATAATATTTGGTAAAATCGTTTTAAAATAGTTCTCAGGTAGTTCGTAATTAGTAAAAACTATCTCAAACTATCTTTAAACAGAAGTGATTTATATTATTCTTGTAAATTGCCCATATTTATGCTATAAATTATTATAATTTTTTATTTTCCTGGAGGAAATATGAAACTTTGTGTCTTAGGTGTTGGATATGTTGGATTAGTTACCGGTGCATGTTTATCTGACCTTGGTAATAATGTAATATGTGTTGATATAGATAAGAAAAAAATAGAAAATCTTAAAAAAAATATATTGCCAATATATGAGCCAGGATTGGAAGAACTCATAAAGAGAAATAAAACACGTTTGAAATTTACTACAAATATAAAAGAAGGTGTACAGAAATCAGATATAATTTTCATTGCTGTTGGCACACCGCCAAAAGAAAATGGCGAGCCAGATTTAACTTATGTCAAAGATGCTGCAAAATCAATAGGGAAATACATAAATGGTTATAAAATAATTGTGGATAAGTCAACAGTTCCTGTTGGTATGGGTGATTTGGTGGAATCAATAATTGATGATATAAGTAAGGGACGAAAAAAATTTGATGTTGTATCTTGTCCTGAATTTTTACGTGAGGGCAGTGCAATTCATGATTTTATGAATCCTGATAGGATTGTAATTGGAGCAAAAAATAAAACTGCTGCAAATAAAGTTGCAGAAGTTTTTCAGCCACTTAATACAAAAATAATTATAACTGATTTACGCTCTGCAGAAATGATAAAATATGCTTCAAACTCATTCCTTGCCACAAAAATTTCTTTTATTAATGAAATTGCAAATATATGTGAAAAGGTTGGTGCTGATGTAGAGACAGTTGCAATGGGTATGGGACTAGATAAGAGAATAGGACGACTTTTTTTAAATGCGGGAGCTGGGTTTGGTGGTTCATGTTTTCCAAAGGATGTTTCAGCACTCATAAATATTGCACGCAGTGAAGATTATGATCCTATAATATTAAAAGCAGTTATGGAAGTTAATAGACAACAAAGAAAATCAATTGTTGTAAAAATAAAAAAGTTACTTGGGACAATAGAAGGCCGTTCCATTGGCATTCTAGGTATTGCTTTTAAGCCTGAAACAGACGATATCCGTGAAGCAGTATCAATAGAGGTAATGAGTGCTTTGCTTGAAAAAGGTTGCAGAATTAAAGCCTACGATCCAGCTGCAATGCAAAATGCTAAAAAAGTTATAAAAGGTGTAAAATATGTTAATAATGCTTATGATGTTGCAGAGAACGCAGAATGTCTTGTAATTCTTACTGAATGGAATGAATTTAAAGAACTAGATTTAAAAAGGATAAAGCAATTGATGAAACTACCAAACATAGTTGATGGAAGAAACATATATGACCCAGAAACGGTAAAAAAATTAGGTTTTAATTACGTTGGTGTGGGAAGGAGTTAATATATATATAATTAATGTTCGATAAATATGTTCGCTAACGGTGTAAAGATTTTTTTGAGTATTTTGAGGATTTATTTTAAACATACATTATTAATGAACATTCTTAGCGAACATTATTTACGAGCATGTTTAACGAACATTTTTATAATTGTTGGAGGTAAATATGTCAAATATGGAACAAAAAAAACAGACACAGCAGGTAGAAAAAGATAAATTTACTTTAAAGGATTATTTTTATGTTAATGTTATTTTCTGGGTGTTCCTTTTAGTTGTAGCTGTTGTTGTTTTTATTACAGCAGGTGGTAAATGGGATCCTGTCATTGAATCAGCATTTGGATTTATTTTTATTGTTTTTGGTGGCGGCTTTGCTCTTGTATCTATTTTTGATTATTTATATGAAAAATTTGCAGGTAAAGATGAAAACCAGAATTAGTAATATTATACATATTATTTCAATATTATTTTTTTTATGCAAGCATGTATTTTGTCAAGAAGCTTCTATTGAATCAGTAACAAAAAAATCAAAAACATTTGATACTGATATTTCAACACTCATGCAACAAAATGATGCAAAAATCAGATCAATTCAAAATTCTTTATCTGAAATAAAAATTAAAATGGATGAGATAGGGCAAGCATTAATTGAACTAAAAACAGAAATAAAATTATTAAAAGAAAAGACAGCAGAAACAGATAATTTATTTCAAAAGGAATTAATTAGATACAGCGAACAGTTGCAGACAATGGATTCTAATTATATACAACAGGCAAAAAAAGTAACATTTTTAGAAAATGATTTTAAAGAGATTAAAGACATACTCAAATTGCGTGTTGATAAAATGCAAAGTTGGGATGATATTTTGGATGTTTTAAAAAAAGAAATATCAAATAATGAAATTGAAATTGCACGTTTGAAAAAAGAGATAAATGAATTGAAAAGGCAGTATGGATATTCTGATAATATTTTTAATTCAATTGCATTTTGGCCATATACAGGTATTACAGCCCTTATTGTATCAATTATTACTTTTATTGTTGTGCTCATAAAA
>JAOAAI010000133.1 GCA_026418955.1 Candidatus Goldiibacteriota bacterium
AAAGTTAAATTCAAAAAATATTGATTTAAAACTGGCAGAGATAGCAGGTATGGATTTACTTTATATGGTTTCAGGTTATGATAATTTGATAGTCATAGATTCCATAAAAACAGGGAAATTAAAAATAGGGGAAGTGGTGGAAATAGAAGAGAATAAACAAGCATCTTTCAGAATTTTATCAAGTCATGATATTTCATTTTTTGAGATGCTAAAAATGGGCAAAAAATTGGGACTTAAAATGCCGGATAAAATAAAAATATTTGGGATAGAGATAAAAGATAACGTAACATTTTCAGAAAAATTAACAGATGAATTGAAAGATAAGTTACATGGAATAATTGAAAAGATAGAAAAACAAATTAAAGAAAATTTGATTTTTTAAATAATAAAAATGAAATTAATTTTTTTTGATATCAAAAAGTATTGATTTTATTACTATTAATGCTGCTGACGATAAATATATTTTAATAACAAAAAATTTTGGTTAATTGTGTGTAGCAGGGTATAATAACGCAGGACAATTAGGAACTGCGGTTAATATGAACAGATGCACATGGACGCAGATATACCAGTAATAAAATTATAAATATTTTTCTTTAAAATTCTGTATTTCTTTTTCCTTATTCCACCATATCCTGAAAGGGGTTGTGATTTTTTGGATTTTTCCTGTTTTTGCTGATATATATGCTTTGTGCATCACTTCAACGATATGTAAAGATTGACCTGCATCATATACTGGTTGTTTACCATTCCTGATTGCTGATATAAATTTTCCCATAATATCATCTTCTGGATTAAATGAAGGAAGCTTCGGCAAATAACAATTAGGTAGATTTCTCCATTTTATTTTTTTGCCCGGTATTTTTTTCTTTGTGTGGACTATTAAAGGATATTCATCCAGATTATCAAAGTTGATATATATTGCGCCATGTCTCCCATATATTATAGTTCTATTTTCTAAAAATGGATGCTGCCAGGATGCTTTAACAGTTGCGAAAACACCACCTGCAAATTCAAGTATTAAAACATTATTATCATCAACTGATGGTTTTACTTTTTTACCACCAGGTAGTAATCTTTTAGGAATAAGCATATTTGAAAATGCAGATACCTTTTTAACTGGTCCCATTATGGATATTAATCGTGATAAAGCATAACAACCCACATCAAGCATTGCACCACCATGTGCTATTTTTTTATCATAATACCAGTTAAGCCTAGGTGGACCAGGAAAAGATAATTCAGAATGTGCAGAAGTAATTTTGCCTATATATTTTTCTTTTATATATTTCAAAGCTGCTGTAAATTGTGGATAAAGATCAAATGGCAAGCCATTTAATATTTTTTTATATTTTATTGATGTTTCATACATCTTTTTTGCATCTTTAAAATTTGTTGCAACAGGTTTTTCCACCAGGACATGGCATCCTGCTTTCATACAATCAATAGCATGTTTTGCATGCAAGGAGTGTGGAGTTGTTATAACTACAGCATCGGGTTTTATTTCTTCAAGCATTTCTTTGTAATCATCATAATGAAATGGGATATTATATTTTTCTGCTTTTTTCTTAGCGTTTTCAATATGTCTTGAATAAATAGCAACGTTTTGAACATCTTTTAATTTTTGTGCCATTAGTATGAACCTATCTGATATCTCACCTGCACCAAGATATGCGATTTTTATTGTTTTCATAAAACCTCCTTTTATTCTAATGATTTTTTAATTTACATTTTTTACCAATTGGATTCCTACATTCTAAGAAATGATAAAATGATATTGCAATAACTTGACATATATTATTCCTATATAAGTAATTATTCACAATTATTATATCTTTTTTATAAAACATTTTTGTTGATTTTTTTTAATTATTTTATATAATATCAATAAAAAAGCAAGTGAAAAGGGTACTTATGAAAGATAGTTTATGGTATATAAAACATAAGATCAAACAGGAAAAAAAGTCAATTTCATTTAAACGAATTTTTATATTATTTTCTTTTATTTTTATAGTTATTGCTGTTGTTGCAATTTCTATATTCCTTTCTGCCAAGGAAAGTACAGCATTATCTTCATTAAAAGAGGAAAAATTACAAAATCTTTTAAAAGAAAAAGGACAGAATTTAAATGAATTATTTAAAGATACTTATGTTGATGTGTGTAAAAGAGATAAAGAACTGGCATATATTTATCTGCAGAAAAAATTAAAAGCAAAAGATATAAATATAGTTTTACATAAAATAAAAATGGGTGAAAATTTCTGGACAGTTGCAAAAAAATATGGGGTTAATATAGATACAGTAATCGGGTCTAATCCAGAACTTGATGATTTAAAAGCAAGATTAAATCAGGAATTAATATTACCTAATAAAAATGGAGTTTTTCATCAGGTTTTGGAAAAAGAAGAGACACTTGATTTGCTTGCAGAATTATATAAAGTAGATAAAGAAAAAATAAAAAATGCCAATAATTTAAAGAGGGAAAAATTAAATTTACTAGATATTTTATTTATTCCTGGCGCAAAACCAGTTTATATGTCTGATAATTTACGTCAATTGTATGCCAAGCGCTCCATGTTTCGTTCACCTTTATGTGGAACTTATACTTCTTTATTTGGAACACGTACACATCCTGTAACGGGTGAAAAACATGGGCATCAAGCAGTGGATATTCGGGCAAAAATTGGAACATGGGTTGGTGCTGCAGCTGATGGAGTTGTTGTATTTGCTGGTTGGGATGATAATTTAGGATATTATATAAAACTCCAGCATAAGGCTGGATATTGCACTTTATACGGACATGTAAGCAAAATATATGTGAGGCCTTATCAAAAAGTTTTTGCAGGTAAATTAATTGCAAAGACGGGTAATTCAGGC
>JAOAAI010000117.1 GCA_026418955.1 Candidatus Goldiibacteriota bacterium
CTCGTGGGCTCGGAGATGTGTATAAGAGACAGTATATACACAGGCCTCTCCTAGTCCCCAGATAATATTCTGTACCCCAACCCCAAACAAAAATTCATTATTCCCAGCATTTGCAAGTATACCAGTACCAATACCAAGGGATAGCCCAGCAATCCCAAGATAAATATTACTAGCTGTTTCTTTATGCTTAAATACATCATAAACAATAATATATTCATCTGCTTCTTTTTGATTTTCTTTATTGATTTTTTTTTCTTCTTCAGCATAGATATTTATAATAATTATGCAAAATAATAAAAGTAAAAATATACGAGATATTAATTTCATAATTCCTCCTCAAAGTAATTTAATATTGCAAATATAATAATATTATACTATCATAAAATCAACTTTTTATAAAGGAGTAAATATATGGATAAATTTTCAACATTACAAGTATTATCGGTTATTTTATTCACCTGTTCTACGGTAATAGCAAATTCATATAATAATATTATACCTCCTCTGGAAAAACATTTTAATTTTTATGGTAGATTTGACTTTTCTGAAAAAAATTTAGTTAAATTTGACTGGCCAGGATGTGCAATTGAATTTTCTTTTAAAGGTTCTGGTTTTAAAATATTATTAGAAGATGGGTTTAATGATTTTAATATAATAATAGATAAAAAATTACATAAAATCATTAAAACAAAACCAGGAAAATTTATTTATATTGCTGCAAAAAATTTAAAAAATACAGAACATAATGTGCTTATTGCAAAAAAGACCGAATCATTTGAAAAACCATCAATATTCAAAGGAATAATTTTAAATCAAGATTCTAAAATATTACCACCTCCTCTAAAACCAAAATATAAAATTGAATTTATTGGCGATTCAATAACCGTTGGTTATGGAAATGAATCTCGTTCAATTAAATGTAAAGATTTTAAAAACTGGACTAATAATTATTTAAGTTATGCTCAAATAACTGCACGCGAACTAAATGCTGAGGCTAGCATTATAGCCATATCTGGTAAAGGTATAGTAAGAAATTATGGTGAAAAAAAAGTAATATCACAAAAACCTTTGCCATATTATTATGATAAAACTCTTCTCACGCAGGATAATAAAAAATGGAATTTCAAAAACTGGAAATCTGATATAACTGTTATATGTTTAGGAACCAATGATTTTTCCACTACCCCGCATCCATCTAAAGAAGTATTCATAAAATCATATAGAAAACTGATATCCCAAATTAAAAGTAAAAATAAAAATACAAAAATATTTATCATGGGTAGCCCTACATTAGAAGAGCCATTAAATACTTATTTAACAGAAATTGCAAAAAAAGAAAAAATAAAATTTATAAAATTACCAAAAACACCAGTAAATCAACTTGGTTGTGACTGGCATCCAAATGTATTTGCCCATCAAAAAATTGCAGAAATTTTAATAAAAGAAATAAGAAAATATATGCATCAATAATTTTTTTCAAACATTTAATATTAAATATCTTTAACAAACATATTCAAAAGACATTTATACCGGACATCGTTACCAAACAACAAAATCTAATATTTTTATTTAAAAATACAAAAAGCATACCTTTTTGCGGTATGCTTTTTGTGGTGGCGATGTGATATTTAAAAAGAACATATAATGAATTTCAGGCACTTTCCATAAATATAATATAAGCAAAATATATGCCAAATAAAAAATTATTTATTTTTTATTAATTTTAAATTAAATATTTTTTAAAAATGTCCCTTTTTGGACAAAATTTGCTCCTAATGGAACTATTATTTTTATTCAAAATTAATAGAGGAAATAATTTTTTGTGCTAATTTATCAATACCATTTACACTTTCTGAATAAATCTCAATATATTTATTATTAATTTTTATACCCATCTCACAAACATAATCACAAATAAAAATATAATCTTTATAAACAGTATATAAATTATTCCAAATTTTTACTATACTAGTTTTACCATTTTCTTTAATTTCTACCAACTGAAGCGCATACCTTCTCCATATTCTATTATTAATTATTCCATTAATTGCGTATTGTGGTTTATATTGTGAATAATCAATATCGTATATTTCTCCTTTTTCTTTTAACTTTTCTCTTAATCTTTTTAATTCATTTGATAAATTTATCTTGGGTTTGATTATCTCATTATCAAAATTAAAATTTGTTTCATCTAATTTACTTAATGGTATCTTCAAATACTTTTTATTAATTATTGTTAAATCAATTTTTACAAAATTATTTTTTTTCCATTCTGCTACATATTTTATAAAATTATAACTTAAAATATTCTTATCTTCTAAATTTGATTTAAATATAGTAAAACCGTCAGGTATAGTAATTGTGCATTTATAAGGAAGTTCTATTTTATCAATAGGTTTTTGAATAAAAGTAGTTTGAATCTTCCTTTCTTTTTCAAAATTTTTAAGAAAAAATAGTAAAATAAAAAAAATTAATAAAAATAAAATTAAAATAAAAAATAATTTGTTTTTATTTTTCACTTTTTCTCTTTTAATTGAATATTTCTATAATCGTTAAAATAATCTTCTGCACTTGGATTTTCTGCTTTTGGCTGAATTTCTTTGGGTTTTACATTTTCAGAAATTAAATAGCCAAAACCAAATCCAGCAATACCCCCAACAAAACAACCAGAAATGGCTCCTTTGAATGCCTGATCGGTTGGTGCAGAAACAACCCCTATTGTTCCACCTAAACCAGTTCCAATGAAAGTTACTACTATTTTTGTCAATAATACCTGTTTTTCTATCTCATGTCTTTTTATTTCTTCATATGTTAGTTTTTTCATAGGCGAAGTGCTCACGCAGGAAGAAAAAATTAAAAAAATGCTTAAAATAAAAAAGATACGATTAAAAAAAGCCATAATTATATTTCTCCTCTCATTAATTACAATTTAACGAGTAGGCATTGTTATTATAACAAATTTTATTGCACTTTTCTGTTGTCCATCCAATTCAATATGCATGAATTCAGGACGACATAAAACATCTATTTTCTCCTTAAATAAATATTCTCTGGCTATTGCTATTGCTTTCATTGTCTGATTTACCGCAGCAGGTCCCATTGAAATAATTTCAATCTGTTTTTTTTCTCTTATATTATTTGCAATTGCACCAGCCACAGATTTAGGATCACTTCTTGAAGCAACTTTTAATCGGACTGTCTCCATTTTATACCTCCATTCTATCATGTATGATTTTATATGCTTCATTTCTTTTCAATCCAAATTCATTTGAAATCAAACTAACAATTTCTTTTTTTGTTTTACCTGTTTTTAAATAATAATTTACTCTTTTAATAACACTATCATAATCCGTTGTTTTAGGTGATTCTTTATAAGGTCCAAGAATTACTATAAATTCTCCCTTTAAATTATTTTCGTTTAATTGTGGTTTTATCTCACTTATTTTACCTCTAAAAATATTTTCATATATCTTTGTTAACTCTTTTACCACTGCTATCTCTCTGTCTCCTATAATTTCTAAAAATTCATCAAG
>JAOAAI010000121.1 GCA_026418955.1 Candidatus Goldiibacteriota bacterium
TCTTTTTGTGTTAATAAAACTAGTATAGGATATTTCAAGTAGTTTCATTTCTGATAATGCTGATATTTTTAATATTATAATAAATAAAAATATTTTCATAATATTTTTTTGTTTTTCATGACTTTATATGCAAAATCTGCAGCTAAATCAGGTTTTCCTGCTTCAAGATATAATTTTATAATATGATATGATAATTCATCATCATTTAAAGCAAACTCTTCAAAATTCCTTAAATAATGATAGCAATTAATGACTTTCGAATTTTCTTTAATTTCCCTTATGAAGTTTAAAATAACTTTTTTTCTAATTTTATCATTTGTATTAGAATTAAAAAAATCTATCATAAATTTACAAGGATCTTGATAAACACTATTTATTAGTTTTTTGTTGAAATCATATACAATTTGTATATATTCATCATTTAATCTATTAGCATTTTTTATTAAAAAATTATATATTTCTTTATATGTTTTTTCATTATATTCTCTTGTATTTAAAATTTTAATTTTTAGCTGTAAAATTTGAATTTTAAAATCTATTTCTGAATTTTTAAATTTTTTTTGTGAAAGCAATTCTGATGCTTCATTTATTTTATTATTTTTTAAATACATTTCAACTAATCCAAAAAATATTTCTGGTTTTTGTGGATATTTTTTGTGTAAATTTTTTAAATAAATTTCTGCAAGTTCTATGTTGTTTTTTTCTGAAATTGCATAATTAATTATCTTATCATTTGGGAATAGAATGTATAATATAAATGAGAATATTAAAACTATAGTTAAAATTTCAAAATTTGTAATTATTTCTTGTGAATTATTTTTGTAACTTGATTTCTTTAACATGATGTATTCCTTCTTTGTAGTCTTTTTCTTCTATTTTTTTAGCATTTATAATTTTATATTTTATTGGTAAATATCCTTTTAACTTTAACAAATATATATTGTTATCTTTTTTGAAATAATCTATCTCAGCATTAGAAAATTCTAGGTATGGTTGAGAAAATATTTCATCATTATCATCATTAATTTCTAATTTATATGGTGGTTTTGAACAAAGGTGATAATATGTTAAATTATTAATTTTTCTATATCCACAAACAGATTCATTTATTTTTAGTATTTTTTTTGTTTTTATAGTTTTAATATAACCATTTGAAGTAATTAACCATTTGTTTTCATAATTAAACATTTCTGAATTATAAAAATCTAATACTGTTTTTATGTAATCAGATGTGTATTTTAAAATTACTTCTTTTTTTAAGCTTGTTTCATATATTTTTTTTAATGTATTTAATGATTCATATTTAGAAGCTGAGTAAAAGTGATAATATATATTTATTGGTTTTAATCTTAAAGGTTTATCTGTTATTTCTTGAGTTTCAAGTACTTTTTCAAATCCCCAATAAGGTCCGTTCCATAAATTTGTATAAACGTTTTCATTCATTTGGGCAGCATATATTTGGTATAATCCATTTCTTTCTATTCCGTGGGGTCCAATATATGATATAAATGGTTTTTCATAACTTGCTATAGTGTAACCTCCATTTATATTTAGTAAGTTGTTTTCATTGAATAGTTTTAAAGCAGTATATGGTGCTATACAATCT
>JAOAAI010000034.1 GCA_026418955.1 Candidatus Goldiibacteriota bacterium
AGAATTAAATATTGATATAGAAAAAATGAAGGACTATTATGCGATGCATAAAAAGGACTATGAAAAACCAGAACAAGTAAAAGCATCACATATTCTCATTATGGCTGATGCATCACCAACATCACCTACTGGACTAACTGATGATCAAGCAAAAAAACTTGCAGAAGAAATTTATAAAAGAGCAAAATCTGGTGAAAATTTCTCAGAACTTGCAAAAAAATATTCAAGAGATACCAGCACAAAAGATAAGGGTGGTGATCTTGGTTGGTTTAAAAAAGGTGAAATGGTACCTGAGTTTGAAAAAGCTGCTTTTGCACTAAAAAATGGTGAAATAATTGGTCCTGTGAAAACACAATTTGGTTATCATATAATAAAATGTACAGGTAAACAAGAAGCATATGAGCCAACATTTGAAAAAGAAAAAGACAGAGTTTTAAAAGAATTGCAAAAACAAGAAGGTATGGAGTTGGTAAAGAAAAAAGCTGATAAAATGGCTGCTGAGATAAAAAAACCAGATGAATTTGAAATAGTGGCTAAGGCAAATACTATAACTGTAAAAACATTAAACTCAATAACTGAAGACTCAAAAATACCAGAAATTGATTCAGAAGATGCAAAAAATATACTGTTTGATTCCAATAAAAATACAGTAACAAAAGTTATAGAAGGTAATAACGGATATTACATATTTAAAATCATAGATGAGAAATCAGCAAAATTTGATGAAAAAAAATTCAATAAAAGAAAATCAGAACTTGCAGAAAAATTAAGAAATATTAAGTTTGATCAGGTTTTTGAAAATTTAATGACAAAATTGAAAAATGAAGCAAAAGTGGAAATTTACGAAGAAAATCTGTAGAAAAATCTTTAGTTCTTCGCATTTTTAGTTTCTTAAATCTTTAAATCTAAAGTTGTGAAGATCTTTTAATCCGTCTGGCTTTGTCTTTTTTGTCTTTCATCCGGCATCCAGCATCCAACATTTGGCATACGGCATTGTCTTTTTATATATCGTTTTTTTATATATCGTTCCACTCCCTTAATATCCTTTTAAATTTCTCTATTGGAAACCCCACAACATTGTAATATGAACCTTTTATTTTTTTTATAAAAGGATCTGCACCTTCCTGGACAGCATAAGCTCCTGCTTTGTCTAAAATATGATTATTGTTAACATAATCATTTATCTGTTTTATTGTCAGTTTCTTAAAAGTAACAAAAGATGCATCATAGGTAACCAAGGATTTACCAGTTTCAATATCAATCAATGCTATAGCAGTTATAACCGTATGCGTTGAATTACTTAATTTTTTTAGAATTTCAATAGCGTGTTTTTTTGATTTTGGCTTACCTATAACTTCTCTTCCGAGGACCACTATAGTATCAGCGCCAATCACAATGCCCTTTTTGAATTTTCGCAAAACCGACCTTGCCTTTTCATATGCAAGTGATGTGGCAATTTTATATGGTTTAATGTTTTTTAATTTAACGAAAATTCTATTTTCATCTATTTTAGGCTCTTGAACTTCAAATTCAAAACCAAATTTAGTAAGTATTTGTTTTCTTCTCGGTGATGTTGATGCAAGAATTAGTCTTTTATACACATCCAACCCTTTCTAATTAAAATTTACCATAAATTAATTCATTGCAATTGCTGCAATGATTATTTTTTATTCCCTCTATTTTAATATCAGATCTATTGCGTAAGATTAAAACTTTTTTACATTTAGGGCACACGGTATCAACACCGCCATATTTTGGGTCTGTATTCCCAATATAAACATATTTTAAATTATTTTTTGCTATCTCATATGCTGTTATAAGTGTTTCAACTGGTGTTGGTTCTATATCCATTTTATACTGGGGAAAATATCTTGT
>JAOAAI010000039.1 GCA_026418955.1 Candidatus Goldiibacteriota bacterium
TCCTTGAATGCCCTATCCTCATGGAAATACCCATCCAAAAAAATATACCTGAAAAGGCACCAATATAAAATAAAAAGAAATTATTGAATTTATTGTAATTCATATCAACTTTTCCATTCAAAAAAACGATCAGGATATTGAGTAAAAAAAATAAAATTAAAAATAATGGACTTTTATATCTTCTTAAACTTTCAAAATGCTCTTTTAACATATAACCGATACCTGAAAAAACAACGGCATTGAAAGCTATATCAATACTCCAAGGTAATCTTATTCTCAAATATTTTGAGTCTAAATAACTGAACATAGCAAATATGGATAATATAATTATTATACTATGTTTTGTTTTTGTAAACTTCAAAATTATAAATAAAAAGACCTGTGTTACAAAAAGGCAAACAAAAAACCATAAGGGTTCATTATGAATAAGCCATTTATTATGACCGTTGCCGTAAAGGATGCCAAAAAGTGGCCTAATAAGCGGTACTTCTTGTGGACTGTCAAAAAATTTTACCCTAATAACCCAGAATCCGTAAGATAAAAGATTAAAAAACATATAAGGGATTAAAAGTCTTTTTATCCTTTTTTTTAAAAATATACGGAAATCTTCAAGGAGTGATGTATTGAAATTTAAACCTGCAATAAAAAAAAACAAGGGGACATGAAAAGAAAAGAAATAGTCGATAAGAAAATCAGGACAGGAAATGGAATGGCCGAAGATTATAAAGATAATGCCTATACCCTTTAGATTGTCTATCCATTGCTCTCTCTCTGGCATGGTCATAAAATTCAATCTTTTTAATTTTTAAAAGTTATGGTATTTTTATTACGATTTAATTTAAAAAGTCCTAACACATCAGCTCTTATTATCTCAAATTTCCATGTACAAAAAAAATAAAACAAAAGACCAATTAAAGATTTGGCATAAATATTAAAGTCAATTATTTTCTGGTTTAAGGAAATATAGAGCAACAAATTCAAGACAATGGTCATAAACCATATTTTCCATCTAAAAAAATTACCCAGATGCCTTATTCCATAATATATGGTGACCCCCACCAGCAAAATCTCACAGATTAAGGCTGTCCATGCAGAGCCTATGTAGCTAAATTTTGGAATAAGAAGATAATTCAAAACAGTGCTTAAAACAGCGGCAGCTGCTCCTAACCAGTATGCAAATCTGACAACACCGATAGATATTACGATGCTTGCAATTAATAACGAATAAAAGATGATGATGCATACCCATATCAATATCTTGAAAACCTCAGCAGAAGGCAAGAGCTTATTTCCGTATATTAATGTGATGATCTCCTGAGAAAATACAGTACAGATAATCCCCAAAGGCAAAAGAACAATGGCAATACTTTCAAATACAATACTTGATATATTCCTTATGGATTCTTTATGGGCTTTTGCCTTCTCTGCAAAAATAGGAATCAGAGGTGCTGTAACCATTGCAGCAAGAAAAGAAGAGATCTCAACAAACTTATAGGCAGCACTATAAATACCCACTGCATAATCGGATTTCATCCATGCAAGCATTAAAATACTTATACGGTTACTTATTGTAATGAAAATAGAGGATATACCCAGTGGTGCGGCAAGGTCCAGGATATTTTTTATCACAGAGCTCTCTATTTTAAAAACAGGCTTTACAGATCTATATGATAGGTAAAATGCCATGATAGAATATATTAAATTGGCAGATAGATAGGCCAGCACAAAGATTATGAGTTTACTTTGGAATTTAAACGCTAAAAAAACGAATATTAAATGACTAAACCCGTACACTAAAGAGGCTGTCGTTGAGTCCCATGGCCTTTTAAAAACCTGAAAGACCGGTTCAAAAAATCTCGATGCAAGAAAAGGAATGGCTACTGAACCTAAAAGAAGTAGTAAAAAAAGG
>JAOAAI010000038.1 GCA_026418955.1 Candidatus Goldiibacteriota bacterium
ACGTCAGGCAATAGCAGGAATTAAAATTTCATATGATGCAAATACATTTTTAAAAGATGCCCAGGAAAATGCTGATAATACAATTTATCTTGCATATGCATACGAAGTTACAAAAGGTGTTTCATTAGGTATAACAGGTAAATTATTACTTGGAAACTACCCAGCATTTGTTATGTCAGGTTCAACAATACAGTCAGCAACCGTAACATATTTTGGATTTGGCGGTGATATTGGATTACTTGTAAATGTTGCTGCATTTGTTCCTGGATTTGATTTATCTATTGGTTTAAATGTACAGGATGTATATACTACAATTAACTGGGAAAAAATAGAAGGAGTAACAGAAGGTTTTTCAGAACAGGTTGGATTAAATTTAAAACCAGGTATTGCATATAAACTTCCAATCCAGCAATTCAAACTTGTTGCAGCATGTGATTTAGATACAAGATATGAACAGATGATAATCCATGCAGGTGGAGAATTATGGTGGAATGATATGGTAGGTATCCGTGGTGGAATAAAAAATTGGGGTAAAATTCCAGATCAGTCATTCCAACAAGAATCAGATTGGTCTTTAGGTGCCAGCTTAAGATGGTATTTTATAGGTGTTGATTATTCTTATGTATATAATGAACTTACACCTATACAATATCTTTCAATAGTCGGTAAATTCTAATTGTAAATAGAAATATAATAAAAGCGGGATATTAATATATATCCCGCTTTTATTATGTCAAAAAAAATTTCAGCGATAAAAATTTATATTGATTTATTGACAATTTTTTTGTTAAAATTAGATAATTTTACTTTTTAATTAAAAAGTTTTAATTATTTGATAATATTTAATACAGGAGGATTGTCATGCGATTCGGCTACTTTGATGATGCAAAAAAGGAATACATAATAACCAGACCGGATACACCTTTGCCATGGATAAATTATCTTGGGGTTGATGTTTACTGTGCATTAATTTCAAATACAGCAGGTGGCTATAGTTTTTATAAAGATGCAGCGCACAGAAGAATTTTAAGATATAGATATAATAATGTTCCTTCAGATAGACCCGGCAGATACATATATATAAGGGATGATAAAACAGGTGACTATTGGTCAAATTCTTGGCAACCAACAAATAAGGATTTGAAAAAATATAAATATGAATGCGCACATGGTTTGAGTTATACCAGAATAAAAGCTGAATATGCAGGAATTTTATCTGAAACACTTTATTTTGTTCCGCTCGGTGAATCACTAGAAATATGGAAGATTAAACTTACAAATAAAACAAGAAAGAAAAGAAAACTTAGTTTATTTACCTATGTTGAATTTTGTCTGTGGGATGCGCATAATGACATGACTGACTTTCAGTATAATTTAAATATTGGACAGACAGAGTTTAAAAATAATGCCATATATCATTTGACTCTATATCATGCCCATAATAAATTTTTTTCATATTTCTGGTCAAATACAAAAGTTAGTAGTTATGATGGTGTTAGACAAAATTTTGTTGGACCATATAGGGGTGAGGCAAATCCAATCGCAGTTGAAAAAGGTCGTTGCAGTAATTCTCTTGCATGCGGTTGGGCACCATTTGGTGGATTACATGTAAAGGTAAATTTAAATCCAGGTAAAGAAAAAGAAGTTGTTTTTATACTGGGTTATGCAGAAAAGCTAGGAGAAGAATTAAAAGTTTTTGAAAAATATAGTAATGTTAAAAATGTTGAAGTAGCTTTTAATGAACTTGCAGAATATTGGGAAGAGAATCTTAATAAATATACAGTTGAGACACCTGACAAACAGGTAAATACCATGGTCAATATATGGAATCAATATCAATGCAGGACAACTTTTAACTGGTCACGCTCTGCTTCTTATTATGAGGCTGGTGGAGAGCGCGGTATGGGATTTAGAGATTCTAATCAGGATACGCTCGGATTTGTTCATCAGATACCTAAAAAAGTTAAAGAACGTCTTATAGATCTTGCTTCTGTTCAATTTCCAGAAGGTAGAGCACATCATGGTTATTCTCCTTTAACCAAAAAAGGTAGTAAAGAAGGTTACGGAGATGATCATTTATGGCTCGTGATGGCTGTTTCTTCTTATATTAAAGAGACAGGAGATATTAATTTTTTAAATGAGATAGTTCCTTATAATGATGGTTCAAAGGGTAAAATGTACGAACATTTACAAAGAGCAGTAGAATATTCTTGGAATAACACTGGCTGGCACGGGTTACCAAAGGCAGGGCATGCTGATTGGAATGATTGTCTAAATTTACATGGCCCTAATGGTATGGGAGTGTCTGTTATGATTGCTGAGATGTTTGTTTATTGTGCCAATTTACTATCAGAATTAGCTGAAAAATCAGGTAGAGTACTTGATGTTGATAAATATAGAGATATGGCAAAAGAAATGAAAGATAGAATAAATAAAGAAGCATGGGATGGCGAATGGTATGTACGAGCTTTTGATGATTCAGGTAATGTTGTTGGAAGTAAAAAGAATGAAGAAGGTAAAATATGGCTTGAAACCCAAACATGGGCAGTACTTTCCGGAGTAGCAGAAGGTGAAAGAGCTATTAAATGTATGGACTCTGTGAAAAAATATCTTTACACTGAATATGGTATTCTTTTATTTCAACCGGCATTTACAAAATATAATCCTTCTCTTGGTTACGTAACTGTATTTCCGCCTGGACTTAAAGAAAATGCATCAATTTTTTGTCATACCAATCCATGGGCTATGATTGCAGAAACAATGCTAGGAAGAGGCGACATTGCTTTTAAATATTATAAAACAATTTTACCAGCTGCTATAAATGACAAAGCAGATATACATTGGACAGAACCATATGTTTATTCACAAATGATAGCTGGTAGAGATCACAAAGATTTTGGTCAGGCAAAAAATTCCTGGCTTACTGGAACAACTGCCTGGAATTTTGTTGCAATTTCACAGTATATACTTGGAATAAGACCTACTTTTGATGGATTAATTATTGATCCATGTATTCCAACAAAATGGAAGGGATATAAAGTAAAAAGGGTATTCAGAGGTATAACTTATCATATAACAGTAAAGAATCCTAAAGGAATTTCAAAAGGGGTGGAGAAAATACTGGTAGATAATAAGGAGATAAAAGGCAATATAATTCCTTTATTCAAGAATAAGGACGAACATTTTGTAGAAGTGATTATGGGCTAATAGGTAAGTAATTTAAAATATAATATAATAGCGCGTAAAATTTAGGATAATATTTGCGCGCTATTTTTTTAATAAAATAGTAAAAAGATAAAAAGGAAAAATAGTGAACGAAATTAAAACAAAAAAAGAAAAATTAAAAATATTAATTGTTGCTTCAGAGGTTGTTCCTTTTGCTAAGACAGGTGGACTTGCTGATGTTGCTGGCGCACTTCCAAAGGCATTAAAAAAATTAGGTCATGATGTCAGAGTTGTATTGCCAAAATATAAATGTATATCAGATGAAAAATTTAATATCATAGATACAGGCAAAAGAGTTGTTGTTGATATCGCTCTTGTAAAACACATCGGCGTTATAAAACAATCATTTTTCCCGGAGACAGATATACCAGTATACTTTATTGATAATGATGAATTTTTTAATAGGGACGAATTATATAGAACTCCTTATGGTGAATATTGGGATAATGCAGAGAGATTTATTTTTTTTTCAAGATCTGTTATTGAAATGTTAAAAGAAATTGATTTTATTCCTGATATTATTCATTGTAATGACTGGCATACTGGATTGATACCAGTTTATTTAAAAACTATTTATAAAAATATAGGAGATAATATCGCAACTGTCTATTCTATACATAACATTGCTTATCAGGGTTACACAGATAAAGAAAAATTATCTCATGCTGGATTACCCTGGGACCTATGGACAATTGATAAACTTGAATTTTATGGTGGTATAAATTTTATGAAAGGCGGTATAGTTTTTTCAGATATAATAAATACAGTCAGTGAAAGTTATAAAAGAGAGACAGAAACGCCAGAATTTGGATATAATCTTGATGGAGTTTTACGTTCTCGTAATGGTGATTACTTTGGAGTTTTAAATGGAGTGGATTATGAAATATGGAATCCAGCAACTGATAAATATATAGATGTAAATTATGATATAAAAACAATACATTTAAAAAATGAGATGAAAAAAATATTATTACAAGAAATAGGATTAAAATATTATGAAAATGTTCCTTTGTTAAGTATGATATCAAGACTGGATGCGCAAAAAGGTATTGATTTTATAGTCAGTATCATGGATGAAATGTTAAAGATGAATTTACAATTTGTAATACTTGGAACAGGTGATAAATGGTATCATGATATTTTATATGATTTTAAAAATAAATATCCTGAAAAATTTTCTGTTCATTTTAAATTTGATAATATACTAGCACATAAAATTTATGCTGGTGCAGATATTTTTATTATGCCATCTTATTTTGAACCATGCGGACTTGGACAATTAATAGCTTTGAAATATGGTACAGTTCCTATTGTAAGAGCCATAGGAGGACTAAAAGATACTGTAAAACAATTTAATTTCAAAACAAAACAGGGAAATGGCTTTCTTTTTTATGGTAATAGCCCAAATGATTTATTGCAAGTAATTAGAATAGCAGTTGATACTTATAAAAATAAATCTGTATGGAACAAGTTGATAGAAAATGGAATGAAAGAAAATTTTTCATGGGAACATTCAGCACAGGAATATGTGAAATTATATTACAAAGCGATAGAAAAGCATAAAAATAAAAATGTTTGCTAAAAATGTTCGTTTAAAATGTTCTCTAACAATGTTTAGTAAATAAGTTTTTACATTTTTATATAACATGAGTAATGAACATTAGTATAGAACATCCTTTACGAACGTTATTAATAAATTGGTTGACTTTTAAATTATTTTATAGTAAAAAAGTAATGATTAATAATCATAAGCGTCCCCATGGTCAAGCGGTTAAGACATCGCCCTTTCAAGGCGGTATCACGGGTTCGATTCCCGTTGGGGACGCCAGTTTAATTTTCAATTATCAATTTTTAATGGTCAATTTTCATTGTTCAATGAATAAAAATAGATATATATAAATATCTTTAATACAAATACGATAATTCCTTTAAATATTTTAAATTGTTTTTTTAATTCACCTCAACTTTGGAGAAAAAATGCGTTTCGGTAAATTCTCTGAAAACGGGAAAGAATATATAATAGAAAAGTGGGCGACGCCTACACCATGGATTAATTATATTTCCAATCAGCGGGGATATTGTGGTATAGTAAGTCAGACAGGTGGTGGATTTTCATTTCATAAAGATCCAAGGGATAGAAGAATAACAAAATATAGATATAACAATGTACCGGTAGATAGACCAGGTCGATATTTCTATATCAAGGATGAAAAAACAGAAGAATTTTGGTCGCCAACATGGCAACCAGTTATGAAAGATTTAGACTTTTATGAATGCCGTCATGGTCAAGGATATACTGTTATTAATTCTTCATTTAAAGGTATTCATCATTCTGTTTTGTATTTTGTTGCGCCTGATGATGATTGTGAAATATGGCAACTGGATATAATAAATAATACTAATAAAGAAAAAAATTTTTCAATTTATTCTTATTCTGAATTTACTTTTTGGTCTGAACCTGAATCTCGGAATATACAGTGGTCACTTCATTTGACTAAATGCTCCTTTATAGATGATATGATTATTTATAATTTTATTGAGCCGCATCCTGTATTTGATATGAAAGCAAATAAAAATTATGTTGGGGATAGACCAGGTTTTGCTTTTATGGGTATGAGTTTAAAACCTGTTGATTTTGATTGTTCTCGGGATATCTTTTTGGGGATGTATAATTCTGAATCTAATCCAGATGGTGTTAAAAATAAACGCCTTTCTAATTCTATCATACGTGGTGGAGTTGCTTGTGCTGCACTGAGAACCAGGATAAATTTACAACCCGGACAATCAAAAAAAATTTTTGTTATACTTGGTTTTGCTGAAACAATCAAAAAGGCAGATATTTTAAGAAAGAAATATAGCAATGTTGAAAATGTAAAAAAAGCTTTTGAAAAGTTAAACAGAATTTGGGATAATTTTTTTTCTAATTTTGAAGTTGAAACACCAGATAAAGTATTTAATATTATTGTAAATACATGGAATCCATATCAATGTAAAACAACTTTTGACTGGTCGCGTTATATATCATTTTATGAAAATGGCGAAGGGCGAGGTATGGGAACGCGCGATTCCTGTCAAGATACACTTTCTGTATGCTGTTTTATACCGGATAAAGTAAAGGAAAGAATAAAACAGATAATATCAACGACTCAATTTATAAATGGAGATTGTTATCATCAATTTTTTCCACTTGGTGGCAAAGGTGAACTAAAAGGTTTTTCTGATGATCATTTATGGCTTATTCAAATGGTTTATGCTTATATATGTGAAACCGGTGATATATCAATATTAAATGAGAAAATACCATTTGTGGATAGTAAAAAAGCTTTGAGTATATATAAGCATCTTTGTCTGGCGCTTGATTACACAGAAAGGATGAAAGGTCCAAATGGTCTTCCTCTGATACTTACAGCAGACTGGAATGATACATTACATTTATGGATGGAAGCAAAAAAGCCTGAGTCAGTTTTAACAGCACAATTTTATGTTTATGCTTTAAAACAGATGCTAATACTTGCTCAAAAAATTGGTAAAGAAAAAGATGTTAAAAAATTTAAAAAAAGAATAAAAAGAATGACAGAGATAATAAATAAAAAATGCTGGGATGGTGAATGGTATTTACGTGGTTTTGGGAGTGAAATTATAGGGACTCACAAAAGTAAAAAAGCAAAAATATTTTTAAATACACAAACATGGGCAATTTTGTCCGGGGTGGCAACAGAAGAAAGAGCCAAAATCTGTATGGAAAGTGTAAAAAAATATCTTTCTTCAAATGAAGGTATAAAATTATTATGGCCATGTTTTGATGCTTATGATCAGACATATGGGTTGATTTCTCGTTATAACAAAGGAAGAAAAGAAAACGGTATTTTTGCACATGCTAATGCATGGGCTATAATTGCAGAAACCATTTTAAATAATCCGGACAGAGCATTTGAGTATTATAAAAAGATTCTCCCATTTACAAGGAATGAATACGCAGAGGTACTAAAAACAGAACCATATGTATTTTGCCAGACGATATGTTCTAATGATGGGCTTAATGTTGGAGAAGGAGCAAATTCATGGCTTACTGGGACAGCTTCATGGATGTATATTGCAGCAACCCAGTATATACTAGGAATAAGGCCTGTAATAGAGGGTTTAATGATCAAACCCTGTGTTCCTCATTCATGGAAAGAATACAAGGTTAAAAGAAAATTCAGAGGGTGTATATATAATATTAAGTTTATAAGAACTGGGAATTTTTTAATTTATGTAGATGGCAATCCAATAAAAGGCAATGTTATTCCGCAATTAACAAAAAAAGTAGTAAATGTTGTTGTGGAATTTTGATTTAAATGTTATTATATATAAAGACATTTTGCATACTTAAAGATTGATTTTTATTCATCAAATAGAGATATTTTAAAACGAATGTATTTAATTTTTTTTAACATGATTATAAAACATTTTTAGTGGGTGAATGTGATATGCCAGAAGGTGAAATATATATAGAAAGAAGAAGACATAAAAGAGTTGAGAAAAGATTAAAAGCATATTATAGATTAATTTCAAGAAATGAACTTGACAATGATGAAGAATTGAAAAAATTTAAAGTTGAATCAATTGATATAAGTACCGGTGGCATTCAGCTGATATGTGAAGAAAATATTGAAACTGATAATATAATAAGAATTGATATTGAAATTCCCATAGAAAAGACATTTATTGAAACATTTGCAGAGGTTAGATGGTGTAGATTTGATGATAAACTAAAAAAATATAAGATTGGATTACATTTTCTTGTGATAAAGGAAGATCATATAAATTTAATTAACAGATTGATAAAAGGGTAAAAATTATTTTTAAATTTTAATCTTCAAATTTCCAAATTTTCAAATGTAACAACTATAAGAATTTAAAAAAAATTATAAAAATATTATAAAATCAAATTAAAATAATCATTTAATAGTTTTTTGTTAAGTTTTATGTTAAATTTTTATTGACAATGATAAAAACTCTGTTTATAATTATTTATGATAATTTATATAGAAAATTTATTTTAAAGATTGATTATTAAAAATGTTTTGATGTATTTAAAGGAGACTATGTATGGTAAATATAGATACTTTATTACGATTAATGTTTGAAAAAGGTGCCTCGGATTTGCACATCACAGTTGGTGTTCCTCCTATGTTGAGAATAGATGGTGAAATAACACCAACTGAATTTGAGAAATTGAGACCGGAAGATTGTCAGCATATAATTTATAGTATTTTAACTGATGAACAGAAAGAAAAATTTGAAAGAGAAAACGAACTTGATATTTCTTTTGGTGTGGAAGGCATTGGCAGAGTTAGGATGAATGTATATAAGCAAAGGGGAGCAATAGCTGCGGCTTTACGAAATATACCATTGCATATAATGAGTTTTGACGAACTTGGCTTACCAAAGGTTGTTAATGATATAGTAAAAACTCCAAAGGGTCTTATACTTGTAACAGGACCAACTGGTTCTGGAAAATCAACAACGCTTGCATCAATGATTGACTGGATTAATACTCATGAATCAAGCCATATAATTACTATAGAAGATCCAATTGAATATATACACACACATAAAAATTGTATTGTAAATCAAAGAGAGGTTGGAACGGATACTCAATCCTTTGCACAAGCACTAAAATATGTTTTGAGACAAGATCCGGATGTAATATTAATAGGTGAAATGCGAGATCTTGAAACAATACAAGCAGCACTTACTATAGCTGAAACAGGACATCTGGTTTTTGGCACTTTACATACCCCGGATGCTGTGCAGGCAATAAACAGGATAATAGATGTATTTCCAGCTCATCAGCAATCGCAGGTCAGGGCACAGATATCATTTGTATTACAAGCTGTGATTGCACAGCAACTTTTACCTAAGGCATATTCATCAGGAAGAGTATTAGCTACAGAAATACTCATATCTAATGCTGCTGTAAAAAACCTTATAAGAGAAGAAAAAGTACATCAGATATATTCTATAATGCAGACAGGTACAGAATATGGAATGAGGACAATGAATTATTCACTTGCAGAACTTTATCAGAAACAACTTGTAACATATAATGAAATTTTTGCAAGAACAACAGATCCAAAAGATTTACAAAGAATGCTTCAAACATCAAATATAATATAAGATAAAGGAGTATTTATGCCTACCTTTTCTTATAAGGCAAGAACTCCAGATGGTAGAGTTATAGATGGGCAAATTGATGTTGAAAATGAGGCAGCATTGATTCAGAAATTAAAGGCTCAAAAGTTAACCCTTGTTTCTGCTACAAAGACAGGTGGCTTGGCAGCATTATTTAAACTTGGACCAAAAGTAAAGACAGAACAAATTGCAATTTTTGCTAGACAATTTTCAACAATGATTGGTGCAGGACTTCCTGTATTACAATCATTAAATATTTTAATTGAGCAGACAGAAGATAAGGTGTTTAAAGAAATACTAACAAAAGTGAGAGATGATATAGGTAGTGGAACAAATCTTTCTGATGCCATGTCAAAGTTCCCATCAGTATTTGATAGTTTATTTTGCAATATGATAAAAGCAGGAGAGTTATCAGGTGCACTTGATCAAATTTTGGAAAGACTAGCAACATATCTTGAAAAGGCAGAAGCATTGAAACAAAAAATAAAAGGTGCAATGATGTATCCTATAACAATATCTATAATAGCGATATTAATTGTTATTCTTTTAATGGTAAAAGTTATACCAACATTCAAGACTGTTTTTGAAAGTTTTGGCACAGGGCTTCCAACACCTACAAAAATATTAATTAGTATTTCTGAATTTGAACAGAGATGGGCAATTTTCCAAGTTGGGGCTCTCGTTGCAATAGGTTTTATTGTATCTGTTCTCAGAAGAACACAAAGAGGGGGATATATAATAGATAGTTATTTACTAAAATTGCCAATTTTTGGTCAATTAGTTAAAAAATCAACTGTTGCAAGATTTTCTAGAACTCTTGGTACTTTGCTAAAAAGTGGGGTTCAAATATTAGATGCTTTGGAAACCGTAGCGCGTTCTGCTGGTAACAAGGTGGTAGAAAAAGCATTGATGGATACTAGAAATGCTGTGAGAGAGGGGCAATCATTAACAGAACCATTAAAAGCTACAGGATTATTTCCTGCAATGGTTATTCAAATGGTTTCAGTAGGTGAAGAAACAGGAAAATTAGATGAAATGTTATTAAGAATGTCTGATTTCTATGATCAAGAAGTAGATAATGCTGTTGAAGCGCTTATGTCAATGCTTGAGCCATTGATTATGGCTTTTCTTGGTGTTGTTATAGGTGGTATTGTTATTGCAATGTTTATTCCTATGTTCAGTTTAGGTTCATTAGTATCATAGATTTATCAAAAAATTATACAAAAAATT
>JAOAAI010000185.1 GCA_026418955.1 Candidatus Goldiibacteriota bacterium
AAATAGTTCAAAAATAGTAAAAACTATTTATTAACTATTATATTTTTAAACATCCTTCCCAAACACCTTTCCAAAACATAAATTCTAAAAATTTTTTAAAAAATACTTGACAAATTATGACAAATATTATATAATTATGACAAAAAATGACAATATTAGATAATGTTAACTTTAAATAAAAAATAACAATTAATTTAAGATTTAAAAATCATAAATCATAGATTGCATTCAGGAGGTAGGAAAATGAATGAAGAAATAATGACAGTGGAAGAGGTTGCTTCTTATCTCAAAGTAGACACAAGAACTATATATAGGAGATTGAAGTCAAAAGACATACCTGCCTTTAAATTTGGTGGCCAATGGCGTTTCAAAAAACAGGATATTGATATGTGGATTAAAAAACATTATTCAAGCAAAGAACCCTCTATTGACAAAGCTGCAGAAGATATAAAAATAGATGGTGAACAAACAGTGCAGGTGCCTGTTGTTGGCAGAGCTTCATGTGGCAAGCCAATACTTGCAGAAGAAAATATTGAATCCACAATTCCAGTATCAACAAAAATTGCCCGGCCACCATACAAATACTTTTTTTTAAGGGCAAAAGGTGATTCCATGAATCTTGCAGGTATAAATGATGGTGATTTAGTTCTTGTTAGGCAACAGCAAACAGCACAGAACAAAGACATAGTAGTTGCTTTGATTGATGATGAAGCAACTATAAAAGAATACAATATTATGGAAGACAAAGTCATATTAAAACCAAAATCAGATAATCCTGTCCATAAACCAATAATTGTAACACGTGATTTAAAAATCCAGGGAATTGTTGTATCGACAATTTCTAATATTTAAGGAGGATAAAATGAGCAGTGAAAAGAAAAGGGCATTAGAACTTGCAATTTCACAGATTGAAAAAGAATTTGGAAAAGGCGCAATAATGAAACTTGGCAAAGCACCCACAGCAAAAATTGAATCACTAACAACTGGTGCGCTCACGCTTGATCTAGCTTTAGGTGGCGGGGGAGTGCCTCGCGGAAGAATTATTGAAATTTTTGGTCCTGAATCATCTGGTAAATCCACACTGGCTCTTAATATTATAGCGCATTGCCAGAAAGAAGGCGGTGCTGCTGCTTATGTTGATGCTGAAAACGCTCTTGATGCAGAATATGCAAAAAAGATCGGCGTAAATATTGATGAACTCCTTGTTTCTCAACCAGATACAGGAGAGCAGGGTTTAGAAATTGTAGAAACACTGGTAAGAAGTGGTGCTGTAGATATTATTGTTATTGACTCAGTTGCAGCGCTCGTGCCAAAGGCAGAAATAGAAGGAGACATGGGTGACCAGCATATGGGACTGCAGGCACGGCTTATGTCCCAAGCACTACGTAAACTTACAAGTATAATTAGCAAATCAAGAACTGTTGTTATCTTTATAAATCAGATAAGGGAAAAAATAGGCGTTATGTTTGGAAATCCAGAGACAACACCTGGTGGTAGGGCTTTAAAATTTTATGCATCTGTTAGAATAGATATAAGAAAAGTTGAACAGATAAAAGAAGGTGAAATAATAATCGGTAACAGAGTAAAAGCAAAAATAGTAAAAAACAAAGTAGCCCCACCTTTTAGAGAAGCAATGTTTGATATTATTTTTGGCAAAGGTATTCTGCGTGAGCCAGCATCTCTTGATGCTGCTGTTGATTATGGTGTGGTTGAAAAAAGTGGAACATGGTTTACATATAATGGCGTTAAACTCGGTCAGGGCAGGGAAGCAGC
>JAOAAI010000193.1 GCA_026418955.1 Candidatus Goldiibacteriota bacterium
GACTGCATACCTGAATCCGCTGCAATTATACAAGTTAATAAAGCGACTATGGTTTTTCCAGAACCAACATCACCTTGTATCAATCTATTCATCGGTTTACCGGAAATAAGATCTTGTTTTATTTCATCAAGTGTTCTTTCCTGGGCAGAGGTTAACTTGAAAGGCAGAAGATTCAATACCCTGTTATATAATTCTCCATTTATTTTAAATATCGGTGCTTTATTTTCTTTTATTTTTTTCTTTTTTAATGCAAAAGCGGTCTGTAAAATAAAAAACTCATCAAATTTAAGTCGCCTTTTTGACTTTTCAAGTATATTAAAATTTAACGGAAAATGTATATTATAAAGAGCATCTTTTAAATTTATTAATGAATATTTTTTAAGAATTTCATCAGGCAGATATTCTTCAATATATTTTAAATAATTGTCAATAGTATATTTAATAATTTTTCGCAACTGCTTTTGTGAAATATTTTCAGTTAGAGGATATATAGGCACTATTCTATTCACATTTATTAAATCTTCTTCATCAACTTTTCCAGACTTTTGTTTTATTATTTCATATTCTGGAGTTGATATCTGAAAAGAATTTTTAAAAAATTCAACCTTCCCAAAAAATATTACAGTATCGCCTTTATTAAAAATTTTTTCCATATATGGCTGGTTGTACCATATACCACTTATGTAACCATTTTCATCTTTGATAAGAACCTGCGTGATTTTTAAACCACTTTTTGTCATTATGGTCCCCTTATCAACAACAACTCCTTTAACAACTTCTTTTTCTCCAATCCTAACCTTATTTATAGGAATAATATTTGACCTATCCATCCATCCATTTGGAAAATAATATATCAAGTCAAATATTGTTTTAATATTCAATTTAGCCAATATTTTAACTCTATTAGGTCCAACTCCTTTTATATAACGAACATCTTTATTTAGAATATTATTTTCAATAAACATTTTGAAAATTCCCTATCATATTCATAAAATCAGGAACTGCGGTGGTCGGCTTGCTGAAACGAAACTGTGGCACTGCTGAGATGGAAATTGTAAACCCAAACTGGGATATATTATCTTGCCTTATTGTCCAGTTAAAATCAGCTCGCCAACAATGAATATACCATGTAAATGCTACACTCTGTTCTATTAACCTTTTTACAATTAAATCATAATTTCTGTAAAATGAAATATCCATATATTGAAATATTTTAAAAGTCATTCCAGTTCTAAATGTAAGAGAATCAGAAATTCTGTTTCTTGTAACTGGGTATCCATTTGCATCAATCAAATTGTTAATAAAACTTATGAGCGCAGTAACAGACCATAGCTGATTTTTAGAAAAATCCCGTAAACCAAAATCTATTGAAATATTTTTAACCTGTTGAGAAAAAATACTCACCATGGAATTTACACTTAAGGAATACAACATATATCTTATATTGCTATATATATTTAAAAAAGAAAATCTGTCAAGTTCAGAATTATTATAAAGTTCATCTTTTGCCTTTAACATATTATAACTGGTACTCATACCATAACTGATAATTCCATAACTACCTGTTAATGATGATGTAATGAGATTTATCTTTACTCCTTCTTTTGGTAATCCTTCTGTTTTACTTATTTGTTTTGAAAATTTATGTAAAATGTTTGAATTTAGTAAACCATATGGCAATATATTTATATTTAAAATTTCATCAATATTTATACTACTTAAATTTTCACCCCATCCATATTCTTTTTCACTGTTCTTTTTCCATTCAGAAGATAAAGATAAATTGCCAGAAAAAGAGATAAAATCAAAAATTTTTGTTGTATTTACTGTTAATCTTGGAGTGAATAAACCGCTGTATGAATAATCAAACTTCTGCGGAATATATTCACGTTGAAAAATTAAATTCTGTGAATAATATAAATAAGGAATTATATTTTGAGAAAAAATATTATAATTAATTCTTGGCAGAGTCCTGTTTACAGTTTCGTATCGCGACGTTTTTGTATTTAATTGTTCAACATCTGCTAAATCAATCCCTATTGAATGGTTTGAAAAAAATGATGAAGTAAAAGATAGATTATATTCCTGTCTTAACATATCAACTTTATCAAGAGCGAGAAAATCTCTACTTAGCAAACTATCGCTCTGAGAATTGATACGGCCACCCATTCTCATATTTTCATTAAAACTGTGATTGTAACCAAGTATAAGTGACCATCGCCTCTGATTTGTATTTTTATCTTCTGCATAACGCCAAGCAAAATTTCCTGTGGATTGTGGATTGAATCCATATAAAAAATCGAACGTATAGACGGGTCCTATCTTTTCAACATAATCAAACCCCACATAACCACTCAAAGCTATCAATTCAATGATTTTGAAAAAGAAATTGTATTTTGAATAAAAATAAAATCCAGTATTATCATTATGTCCGACTTTAAATTCAAAAGGATCTTTAGTTGATTCAAGTGACTGTGTATAATATGGAAAATAAAAAACAGGAACATTACCAAGATAAACTCTTGTATGCCATGATTCTATCCTTTCTCTACCATGTATAAAAATCATAGAAGCTTCCATCCTGTAATGTGGTTTAATTTTATCGCAGGTCGTAAAAATAACATTTTCAAGATCTATTCTATCTTTTTCTTTTTTTATTTTCTCACTTATAAATATCCAAGGTGGAATTATTACATGAGCTGTTCTGGTATAAGCGTTTTGAGTTTTAATATTATAATAGAATTTTTCAGAATAAATACGAGAATTGCCATCAATCGCCATTACATTACCATCAGCAGACACATCA
>JAOAAI010000066.1 GCA_026418955.1 Candidatus Goldiibacteriota bacterium
TTTTATATTTAAAAATTGTTTGGTGTTTGGTGCGGATGGTGGGATTTGAACCCACACAGCGTTGCCACCACTAGACCCTGAATCTAGCGCGTCTGCCAATTCCGCCACATCCGCAAAGTTAAATTATTATATAACAAAAAAAATTAATTTGTAAATTGTAATTAAAATTAATATAAATCTCAGAAAATATTGATAAAAAAAGTTAGGTTTTTGATAATTTAGTTTTCGCTGAAAAATACTTCATCAACATATAGTTCTGCTTCTGCTTTTTCGTCCTAAACTGTTGAAGTGTAAAAAATATAAACGCCAACAATTCACATATGCGAAAGCAAATTATCTTTTGATACGGTTGTGAAATTAAAATTATCAATATTTATTTTATATATTTGCCATGAATTGGAAGGTAAAGAAGTTATATCATAATCAGCCGTATAAGAAAGATTTGGAGTGAATAGTTAAATTCTAATTTTGCCAAAAAAACCTGTATTATTTACTGGAATATTTTCAATAGTTTTTAAAATTATATTAATGTAAATCACAGGCCGTATATCAACACCATTTACAACATCAATATTGTTTTTTGTGCCAAAGTATCCCCAAAAATGGCATGAAACCAGCATTTGTTGTAACATGACCTGGAACTTTAAACCATAATCTACATATTCTGTTGTAATTGTTGGTGTTGATGCCCACTGACCATCAAAAAGGCCAATAGGATACTACTCATTATTATAATTGTTATATAAATTACCATCGGAAAAATTATCAAGTATTACTATTAAAAGTAGGAGTGTGTGTGATTGTTGGGGTGATTGTAACAGTAGCAGTAAATGAAGAAATAGATGTTATTGATGGTTGTTTTTGTTCTTATGTTTTTGAACATTCGTAAGTCAAAAAAATAATTAAACTTAAAATAAAAATGGAGTTTAAAAATATTTTTTTTCATTTATTTCTCAGGTATATTAATTTATATAATTGATTCAAAAAAAGTCAATTAAAATTTATAAAATTATTGAGTGTTTTAAAAAAATGTGTGGAGTTTTATAATTTTTATATAAATTTTTCATCATTAGTAAAGGAGAGGATTAAGGGTGAAAAGTAGTTGCTGTATTTTTTAGTAATAAATTGTTAACTTGTATTAAAATGGCTCTTACATAAACAGATAAAGTGATTTCGCAAAAAAACCGATTGACTTGTATTACATCCGTGTCTCGTTGATTGGTTGACCTTCTTTTACTTTACATACTTACCTCAATGAATTCCTCAAAAAATGCCATTTAAATAACCAATATATCTAATTAATTATTGTTAATAGTAATTTTTATTTTATAAATGCCACACATTTTTTAAACAGTATCATCTAGATGATATTGTATTGTTGTATAATATCAAATTATATGTTATATTATTTCAAAATTCAAAAGGAGGGAGATATTTGACTCCTGATGAAAAATATATAAAACTCACAATAAATCTTGCTTTAAAAGCGGTCGGGCATACATCTCCCAATCCACTTGTTGGATGTGTTATTGTGAAAAATAATAAAATAATCTCAACTGGATTTCATAAAAAGGCAGGGGAATTACATGCTGAAGCAGAAGCGATAAAAAAAGCAGGGCAAAAAGTAAAAGATGCAACTTTGTATGTGAATTTAGAACCATGTGTTCACATAAATAAAAGGACCCCACCATGTGTTGATGCAATAATAAAAGCAAAGATTAAAAAGGTGGTTGCTTCAATGAAAGACCCAAATCCTCAAGTAAATGGCAAAGGATTTTTAAAGTTAAAACAAGCTGGATGTGTTGTCATAGATGGGGTCTTAAAAAAAGAAGCAGAAGAGTTAAACAGGGTTTTTATAAAAAATATGAAAGAAAAAATGCCATATGTGATAATCAAAGCAGGACTTTCTATTGATGGTAAAATCGCTTTGAAAAATAAAAAATCAAAATGGATAACATCAAAAGAGTCAAGGGAGCATTCGCAGTTTTTAAGAAAATTTTGCGATGCAATTATGGTTGGTATAAATACTATATTGATTGATAATCCACATCTTGACTGTAGAATAGATAGTAGGAAAAAAATAAAAAAGGTTGTGCTAGATGCAAATTTGCAAACACCAATAAATGCCAATATTTTTAAAAAATCTGGACAAGGAGATATAATTATTTTTTGTAGCAATATAAATGATATTAAAAAAGAAATACTGGAAAAAAAAGGCGCAGTAATTATAAAATCACCTGCTATAAATGGAAAGATTGATGAAAATTTTATAATGAAAGAATTATTTAAAAGGGGTATAATGAGTGTGTTGATAGAAGGTGGTTCTGCAGTCACTACATCGTTTTTATGTAAGAAATTGGTTGATGAAGCGTGGCTATATATTGCCCCTAAAATAATAGGTGCTGATGGATTGCATTATTTTGGTAAAATGGGTTTTAAAGATATGAGTAAGGTTTTTAGTTTAAAAAATATTTCTGTTGAAAAAATAAAAGATGATATTTTATTAAAAGGAAAGGTTGTATATAAATAAAATGTTTACAGGTATAATTTATTGCAGAGGCAGAATAAAAAAAATAAAAACAGTAAATAAAGGTAAAAATATAGAAATTTATACTGAAAAAGAGATAAAAAATATTCATAGGGGCATGTCAATTGCAGTGAATGGTGTTTGTTTAACTGTTGTTTCTTTTAATGGGTTGAGAATTTTTTCTGTTGATATCACAGAAGAAACAATAAAAAAAACTACTTTTAACA
>JAOAAI010000114.1 GCA_026418955.1 Candidatus Goldiibacteriota bacterium
AGATGTGTATAAGAGACAGACTTTAGGTGGAGCAATTCTTGGTGGACTTATTGGAGCCGCAGGTGGTGCTATTTCTTTTGGTCATACAAATAGGATGGAGGATGTGACGCAGGGTATTGGTTATGGAGTGATGTTTGGAAGTGTTTCAGGACTAATACTTGCAATTGTTGAGTTTATTTTACCAGAAGATTTACGTGGTGGTAGTGGTAGAGCAATGAATATTATGCTATATAATAATTATGCTTATTCAGGTTATAATTTTGAATTTTGAGGCATTAATATGAAAAAAATATTATTTTTATTTTCTATTTTATTTGTTTTTACAGGTTTGATATTTGCTGGCAATATAGCAAATATCATAGCTTTTGATACTTTAATAGGTACTGTTGGTGGTGCAGCTCTTGGTGCGGCATTATCCACACCTGCATATTTACAGGGTGGAGCAACTAGATCTGAACTTTTTTTGATAGGTGCTGGTTGGGGTGGATTGATTGGTGCTGGTTTTGGATTATGCTATAGTATTTATCATGTTATAACCTATGTCCAGGAAAAAAATTATTCTGAAAAAAAGAAATCTTTTTATGGAACACAAAATATGCATCTGGTGTCTAATGGAACAAATTTAATTTTTATAAAAAAATTTTAAAAAGGAGGTAGTGCAATGAGGATTTTAAAGGTTTTATTAGTGCTTTTATTGGTTGTTGGATTGGTTTTAAGTTTTGGTTGTGCTGCAAGACAGACAGTTCAAAAAGAAACTCCTGCTCAGGACATTGAATCAACAGGAGTAGTAGAAGAACCAGCTGATGTCCCATCAAAAAAAGGAAAAGGTAAAACACTTAAGTATGTTGTTAAAAAAGGTGATACATTATGGGATATTGCTGCAAAAGAGAATATTTATAAAGATAATTTCTTATGGCCATTGCTTTTCAAAGCAAACAGAGATCAGATAGAGGATCCAGATATTATTGAAATTGGTCAGGAATTAACAGTACGTAAGGATTGGTCAAAAGCAGAAATGGAAGATGCAAGACAAAAGGCAAAAGATACACCACCTTATGTACCACATACTAAACCAAGAAAACCACTTCCACTTAAATATTAATTAATTAAATAATAATATTAAAAGGAAGATAATTTTTGGCTGATATAAAAAAAAGAATATTTATTGATTTAAATAATAATGATATTCTATCATTATTTGGAGTTGCTGATGAAAATTTGCGTCTCATAGAAAGAGAATTAAATGTCAGTATTTCAGCCAAAGATAACAGGATTATTATTAAGGGTAATAAACGTAATTCTGATTATGCAGAAAAGGTAATTGAAAGGTTATATACAAGTATTTTGGAAGGAAAAAATATTTCAAAATTATTTATTGAAGAGATAATTGAAGAAACAAGGACTGGAATATATTTTTTAAAAAAGGATAAAGAAAAGATAGAGCCGGTTAGTTTTGAAGAAGGTCTTTTAGTTTCTTCAAAAAGAGATTTGGTACGACCTAAAACAAAAAACCAGAGAGAATATCTTAAAAAAATATTTAATAATCAAATTGTATTTGCCATAGGACCTGCAGGAACAGGCAAAACATATCTTGCCACTGCTGCAGGTCTTTATTTTTTACGGGAAAAAAAAGTAGAAAGA
>JAOAAI010000154.1 GCA_026418955.1 Candidatus Goldiibacteriota bacterium
GGTGCATTTGTATACATTTCCCTTTCAGATAATGCAACAGGTGTTTCTGCTGCTTTTGGTATTACAAAAACTGGTCTTGTTTCTTTCATTTCCCGTGCAAATTTTTTTCTGGTTAATTGTTCTTCACTCATAACTTGAACTCGGAAAAGGAACTGAATTACTTCGTGCTCCATCTCAACAATCATTCTTTGAAAAAGTTCAAAACCTTCTTTTTTATATTCAAGTAATGGATCTTTATGTGCATAAGCACGAAGTCCTATACCTTCTTTTAAATGATCCATAGAATAAAGATGCTCTCGCCATTTTGAATCAATAACCTGAAGCATGATGTTCCTTTCTATTTCTCTCATTAAATCAGAACCAACCTGAATTTCTTTTTTTTCATATTCTTTTTTCAATTTTTCATAAATATCTTGTTCTAGTATTTCTCTGGTTAAATGCAAGATATCAGAATTTTCTTTATTGATTTCATATTTGAAACCGAAATAACTTTGCATTTTTAATTTTAAACCGTAAAAATCCCATTCTTCAGGATATGTTTTTTCAGGTGCTATATCATATATTATATCTTTTACAACTTCTAAAAGCATTTCCATTATATTATCTCTTAAATTTTTTCCTTCTAGTATTTCCTGACGTCTTTTATAAATGACAGAACGCTGGTTATTTAAAACATCGTCATATTCTAATAGATGTTTTCTGCTTGAAAATTTATGCGCCTCACCTGCTTTTTGTGCACGCTCAATTGCAGATGTTATCCATGGATGTTCTACCCTATCTTCTTCTGACATGCCCATTTTATCCATGACATCTTTTATTTTTTCTGAACCAAAAATACGCATTAAATCATCTTCAAGAGAAACATAAAATCTTGATTCACCTGGATCTCCTTGCCTACCTGAACGTCCGCGTAGTTGATTATCTATTCTTCTAGATTCATGTCTTTCTGTTCCCAAAACATAAAGCCCACCTAATTCTTTTCCTCCTTCTCCTAAAACTATATCAGTTCCTCTTCCTGCCATATTTGTTGCAACTGTTACTGCAAATTTTTGACCTGCTTTTGCTATAATTTCTGCTTCTTTTTCATGATTTTTAGCATTTAAAATATTATGCGGTATTCCCTTTTTATTTAACATCTCGCTCAATCTTTCATTTTTTTCTATGGAAGTAGTTCCATCTAACACTGGTTGTCCTTTTTTATATTTTTCATATATATCATTTACTATTGCTTTTAATTTACCTTTTTCTGTTTTATACACAACATCAGGATGGTCAATGCGAATCATTGGTTTATTTGTAGGCACAGCAATAACATCAAGTTTATATATTTGCCAGAATTCTTCTGCTTCTGTCATTGCGGTTCCTGTCATACCTGCAAGTTTTTTATACATTCTAAAGTAATTTTGTAAAGTTATTGTTGCCAATGTTTGATTTTCTCGCTCTATTTTTACCCTTTCTTTTGCTTCTATTGCCTGATGGAGACCATCAGACCAGCGTCTGCCAGGCATCAATCTACCTGTAAATTCATCAACAATTATCACCTGCCCATTTTTTACAATATAGTCCTTATCTCTTTTAAACAAAGTATGGGCTTTTAAAGCCTGATTAATATGATGAATAATTTCAATATTCTTTGGATCGTAAAGATTTGGAATATTTAGTAATTTTTCTGCTTTAGTTACCCCAGTTTCTGTAAGTGTTGCAGTTCTTAATTTTTCGTCAATCTGATAGTCAACGTCTTTTATTAATTTTGGTATGATTCTGTCTATTGAATAATATAATTCTGTTGATTCCTCTGCTGGTCCTGATATTATTAGTGGAGTCCTTGCTTCATCTATTAAGATTGAATCAACTTCATCTATTATAGCGTAATTTAAAGTTCTTTGAACTTTTTCATGTGGATATACAGCCATGTTATCTCTTAAATAATCAAAGCCAAATTCATTGCATGTTCCATAGGTTACATCACATTTATAAGCTTCTTGTCGTTCTGAATGTTTTGAAGAATTTTTTATACAACCTACAGTAAGTCCAAGAAAATTATAAATATTACACATTCCCATAAAATTACCTTTACCAAGAGAGTCACGTTCTGCCAGATAATCATTTACAGTGACAACATGAACTCCTTGACCAGTTAAAGCATTTAAATAAACAGGTAAAGTTGCAACTAAAGTTTTTCCCTCACCTGTTTTCATTTCTGCGATTTTGCCTTGATGCAGAATAATTCCACCTATTAACTGGACATCAAAATGACGTAATTTAAGGGTTCTGACAGACGCTTCACGTACAACAGCAAAGGCCTCTATAAGTAAATCATCAAGAGTTTCTCCATTTTTTAATCTTTCTTTGAATTCATCAGTTTTTGCTCTTAATTCTCCATCTGTTAATTTTTTTATTTCCGGTTCAAGCTTATTTATTAGTTGAACGGTTTGGTAATATTTTTTTATTTCTCGTTCATTTCTTGTTCCGAAAATTTTTGTAAGAAAATTAAACACAAATAACATCTCCTATTATATATTAAATTTGAATGATAATTTAAATTTTTATTTATTATGAAATATGTTATATATTTATATCGTAATCCTTGCCTTTCTTTATAGTATCTTTCCTACCGACATTAATTATAATTATAATTAAAATAATTAAAAATATAATAATAATGCCTATTATTGTATATAGCATATATGGTATTGACTCATCTATATAAACATCCAACGGAAATTCTTTTTCCAAACCATTTGCACTTATCTTTAAAGATAATGGTAATTTTAGATCGCCATCATAACTTGCAAGTATAACTATATTATAGACAAGATCTAAACGGCTTCCAGGAATGACTGTTTTTAAATTTTTTTCTGGCTCCGCTATAAGTATGCTCGGATGACTACTTTTTAATTGTACCACAGTATAATACGCAGAAGTTTGGCCTAAATTTTCAATTTGAAGAGTTAAGTTAAATTTTCTTTCTGGTGATAAAAGGCCAAAAAAGTTTGCAAGATTTTTTTTCTGCGCTAGTTCAAGGATTGATGTTTTTGTAATTGAAATTGCTGGAAATTCAACAGGTTTTATTATTTTAGGAATAGGGGTTGGTATTGGTTCTGGAGTTGGCACAGGAGTAGGACGGAGTTTTGGTTTAGGGGTTGGTTTTGGTGTTGGTACTGGAGTTGGTTTTGGTGTTGGTGTAGGAATTGGTGTTTTTGTAGGTTTTGCTTCAACGATACCAGAATCAATTAATTCTCCTGTATCTTTTTTTTCAACTGCACCGGACTGTAAATAGTCACTTTCTTCTTCAGCAGTATAATCATCTGGTTCTGGTATATCTAGTTGAGAATGAACTGAAAAATTTATAAATAATAATGTTAAAATTAAAAACATAAAAAGTTTTATTTTCATATTTTTTCCTCCTATAAAGAGTTATTTTTGAAAAATTATATCACAAATAAAAAAATTCATATACCAAAAGATAATCTGTGAATTAACTTTTCAGGAAAATTAAATTTTGCCATTTTTTCCTGTGTTTTTTCAATATCATATGATAATCTTTTAAAAGATAGTGTTAAATATTTGCTATCAAAAAAAGCAATGCAAGCCTGTGGATTATTATCTCTCGGTTGGCCGACTGAGCCCACATTTATTATATATCTTTTATCATCATCCAATTCCATAATTTCCATAGCGCGATAAAAATTTCCATTTCCTTTGTTATCTTGCTCAAAAATAATAGGCTGATGTGTATGTCCTACAAAACAGAATTTTTCTGTAAAAAGTGGCATTACTTGATTGAATTTTTCAGTAAGGAAAAGATATTCATTAATTGGGTCGCGTGGAGAACCATGTAGAAAAAGTATATTATTTTCAGAAATTTTAATTTGCAATGAAGATAGATAATCAAAATCTTCTTTTGATAACATATTTTTATTAAGTTTAATTGCATCTTTTGCATCATTGTTAAAGTTAGATATATCAATTTTATCAAGAATAGCTGCATCATGGTTGCCCATAACTGAAGTAAAATTATTTAAAAGTCGTAATCTATTTATACATTGTTTGGGATCAGGACCATAACCTACTATATCACCACAAGAAATTATTTTATCAACAGGATTTAAATCTAAAAAAGAAAGGACTGCATTCAAAGCTTCAAGATTAGAATGTATATCTGAAATTATTGCATATCGCATATTATTCTCCTAAAATTTTTCTTCTTTTATTATATTACCATTTTTATCATAATAAATAATTTTTTTTAATATGCCATTTTTAAAAAAGGATGTTGATTCAATTTTTCCATCTTCTGCATAATTCTTCACTTCTCCGTCAATAATACCATTTTTATAATTTCCCTCTTCTTCAATAATACCTGATGAATAATACAATCTGAATATTCCATCTCTTTTACCATTTTTATATCTTCCTTCCAATTTTAAAAAACCATTTTCATGATATTGTCTAAAAATACCATTTAAGTTATTTTTTTTAAATGTTCCTTCTTCTTCTAAAAAACCATTTTCAGAAAATAATAAATAATGACCATCAAGTTCATTATTTTTATAAGTGATTTCAGATAAAAGTCCACCTTTTTCTGAATACATCCTAACTATACCATTAATTTTTTTACCTGTTTTTTTAATTGTTCCATCAGGATTATAATACCATCTTGCAACTTCTATATCATCTATATAAAAAATCTGTATATTTGAATACATTTTAGTCGTGTATTCGTTCATAAAACATCCTTAATCAAATATATATAAATTATATAATTAAAGTAAAATTTTGTAAATCAAATTTATTAAAAGGTTAGTGTATATTATTGTGTGTAATTTAATAAGGAAGGGGTAACCTCCCTTGTTATATAATATTTTTTAGTAAAAACAAAAGGAGAAACCCCATATGAGAACTTTAAATCTGTCAAAGATTAGTTTACCAGAAATCTATGATGATTTACCACAAGATTTTAAAGATTGTTTTTATTAAGAGGCGGAATTAAGATTTAAAGAATTTAAAAAGAAATTCCTTGAGGCATGCCTGGAACAGGAAGTAGAAATACTTTAAAAGCAGGATGGCACGAGAGAAACGAAGAAAGAGTGGGTTTTAGGAATGGATATAGGGTCAGAAAAAGTTTTAAAGCCCATGGTTTTGGTGAGATAAAAGATTTTAAAGTCCCAAGGACACAAGGAATAGCATATGAATCTAAAATATTAGTCAAATATCAACGTAGAAGCATTAAATTTGACTATGATTTAATGAAAATATAT
>JAOAAI010000139.1 GCA_026418955.1 Candidatus Goldiibacteriota bacterium
ATATTGCGTCCTGTGATAGTCAGGCGTGTCAATCCCCTGCTTGTAATCAAAATAATCATTTATCAGATTATTAGATGCATGAGCCAATACAAGTGCAACAAGTAAAAGTAAAAGATAAAATAAATTAAAATATTTATCTGCTGCAGCAATTAGTGCCCCTATTAAAACAGAAGTTGTGGTCATGGAAAACACGCACGCTCGGGTAGCAACAAGCCATTTGCTTACAAAATCCATCTCTTCATTTTTTGGTAGATTTCCTGTATCCAAAACAAATTTCCATCTTTTTAATAATTTTTTCATATTTTCCCCTTCCAATTTTAAATAATATGTTATATTTTATATTATTTAGTAAAATTAAAAATCAACAACTTCATATATATCATATCATGCATCTTACATTCTACTTCCTTTCTATCTCCGTTACACTCTCTATATGCGGTGTCTGGGGGAACATATCAAATAATGCAAAATCAATTATATTATATTTTTCATTAAGATATTTAAAATCCTCAACAAATTTTGCTGGATTACAAGAAATATAAAATATTTTTTCTGGTAAAGCTGAAAGAATAAAATTTATTGCTTTTTTATGTAATCCAGCTCTCGGTGGATCTATTATAAAAATACATTTTTTACCTTTTACAACTGGTAATAATTTTTCTACATCCAAGATATCCATTCTTTCAAATCTAATATTAAATTTTTTATTAATCTCTATATTTTTCAACGCACATAATTCCGCATATTTATTATTATCAAAAATTAAAACATTTTTTGCAAATCCTGATAAAAAAATGCCAAATGTTCCAACTCCACAAAACATATCAACTAATAAATCATAATGATCTTTTATTCTATCCTTTATATAAAAAAACATATCTAAAATCATTGCTGGATTACTTTGAAAAAAACCCTGTGAATGATAAAAAAAATCAACATCTAGTAATTTTTCTCTTATAAATTCACTCCCTTTTAAAATAAAAAACTCATCAGTTATACTCACATCTGTATTATATCTTACAAAACCATACAAAACATTTTTTGCAGTTGTTTTATTAGAAAATTCTTTTATCTTTTCAATTATTGCTTTTATTTTTTCTGTATCAGCATCTTTATTTAAAATAAAAGTGATAAGTGTATCATCTGTAAAAATGGCATTTCTTATTACACAGTATCTTAAAACCCCCTTTTTTTTCTTAATATCAAATATATCTTCTGAGATCAAATCTTTTGACCAATTATTAACTTCTTTTAACAATTGATTTATTCTTTCTGCAGCTATATAACATCTATCAAAATTTACTATTTTATAAAATTTTCCCTTTTCACGGAGTCCACACCCTTTTTCAGAAAAGATAAAATCCATTCGGTTTCTGTAATAAAATTCATTTTTATAAAATATTCGTATGTTATCTTTTAAAATCGGAATTCCAGCTCTATTTAATAATTCAAAAACATTATTTTTCTTAATTACAATCTGAGCAGAATAATCAATATCCTGATATGCACATCCACCGCATCTACCAAAAACCTCACATAATGGGATAATTTTCATTATTAATATAAATTATCCAGCTGGCCAAGAAAATTTTCTTCCGCCAAGCAGATGGAGATGAATATGATAAATTGCCTGACCGGCATCAGGACCTGTATTAAAAACAGTTCTGTATCCACTTTTATCAATATTTTTCTCTTTTGCAATGTTTTTTGCTGCTAAAAATATCTCTCCAACTATATCTTTATCCTCTGGCGTCATTTCATTTAATGATGCAAAGTGTTTTTTTGGTACTACTAAAATATGTATAGGTGCGGTTGGATTGATATCTTCAAAAGCAAAAACACTTTCATTTTCAAAAACCTTTTTTGATTTTATCTCTCCTTTAATTATTTTACAAAATAAACAATCCTGCATGTAATAATATACCTCCTTTCTACTCTTTGCTCATCCTTATCTTCATATTCTAAACCATTTCTCCATAAACAAATCCATCTTTATATTCCTGCAATCTAACATCAACCAATTGCCCTGTAAGATTGACATGTACTTTGAATCGCACCCTTATATAATTATCAGTATATCCGACCTTGTATCCATCTTTTTCCTCTGATTCCACTAAAACTTTTCTTACCAATCCCAGATTCTTATATGCGAATTCTTTTTCTTTAATCTTTCCTAAATTTATAAGCTTTTTTACTCTTAATTTTTTTATTTCTTCTTTTACTTGTTCAGGCATTTTTGAAGCTTTTGTATCTGGTCGCTTTGAAAATGAGAAAACATGCAATCTTGAAAAATTCATTTTTTTTATAAAATCATAAGTATTCTGAAATTCTTTTTCACCTTCACCAGGAAATCCTGCTATCACATCTGTTGTTATAGCACAGTATGGTATTTTTAAAATAAGTTTTTCCATTTTTTCAATATATTCATTTAAAGTATAATTTCTATTCATAAGTTTCAAAATTTTATCATCTCCACTCTGGAGTGAAAGATGAACATGAGGACAGATCTTACCATATGAATCCGCTATGAGTGAAATAACTTCATCACTTAATTCTTTTGGTCCTATAGAACTCAATCTTATTCTCGTATTATTTTTTATTTTTATCAATTCAAGCAGCAACTCATATAGTGCATTATTTTTATTTTTATCCCGACCAAATAAACCAAGATTAACTCCAGTCAAAACAATCTCATTAAAACCAGTTTCTGAAAGAATAGTAAATTCTTTTTTAATATCTTCTATTTTCTTACTTTTTATTTTATCTCCCCTTACATACGGCACCTCACAATAAGAACAATAATTATTACAACCATCCTCTATTTTGATAAATGCCCTGTCCCTGCCTGTAAAATCATAAAGCAGTTGGTTATCATCATAATTTTTTTGATTAAAAAATTTTCCCAATTCAAACTTTTCTTTATTGGTGATTATACCGTCTGCAAAAGATAAAATATTTCTGGCATCTTCATCTTTTCTTTCAACTAGGCAACCGGTTAAAATAACCTTTTTCCCATTTTTTTTTAATTGTTTTATTTTACGTAAAATTTCCTTGTCAATCTTCTCGGTAACAGTGCAAGTATTTATTATATGAATATCTGCATCTTCTCCGCATAAACTAACGCTTTTGATCTGCTGCCTAATTATCTCTGTTTCATAACTGTTGACTTTGCACCCATATGTATGTAAAGCAATTTTCATTTTTTAAACTCATTCACGTTTATCTGAAATTCTTCAATCTGATTATCCAAACCAAATGTCTCTGAATAAAGTTCAAGTCCGGTTCTTGAAAGAAATGTTTTTTTAATTCTTGATTCAACTTCGTTCTTTTTATCTTTGTCAATTAGTACAAGCACTGTCCCATCAACACCCATATTCATTAAACGCACAGCTTTTATTTCTGGAATATCCTGAATTATATCAATTAAAATTTCATTTTCTTCTTCCAGTATTTCCAATCGGTTTTTTATGTTTTTCTGTGAATCATTAATGACACTAGCAAATCCATCTATATCATTCTTAAGTAATTTTTCTCTTGCAAGTTCTACTCTTTCGTTTTCTGAAATAAAATAAGCACAGCGTTTCCTCTGCAAAACGGATAGTTTGTTTCTATACTCGTCAAACTGTTCCATAGTTAGTTCATTTAACTTTGAAAACTTAGCGCCTGACTTTTGCATAATAGTTATTGCTTCTTCCACTTCTTTTAAAATATTTTTCCTCTTTTCTTCAAGATGTTTCTTTTTTACTCCTGAACTCAAAGTTAAAAAAACATAATTTTTTAAATCAAATTTGATATTTTCCTCTGTATTATTGCTAGAATCAAACAAAGTTATTGTAGATTTTTTACCAAATATAGCTGGAATATATTTTACATAACTTTTTTCTCTGCCCATAAAACGTCTCTCTCCCTCTGCACAGATTTGAGCCATTTCAGCACCCTTTAACTGCCAATCAGAAAATTTTGAAGCGAGATATAAAACGCCTATTTCCAAAGACTCTGTTGAATTGGCATCAAATAAATCAGGAATTTGGTTATCTATATACACATTCATACCATAAACTTTTTTAGAATTACCTTCAAGCATGAAAAGAGTAGATGCAATAAAATTAGCCCAACCGTGTTCTTCCTTTGACTGAGGTTCATTTAAAGTCATTTTTATCTTTTCATCATACTTTCTTGAATAAAAACTAATTATCCTGTCACCCTCTCTTCTCTTCTGAGCCATAATAATTGCACTTTTTCCTATATTAGTAGAAATAACCTTACCATGATTGAAATTGGTTACCTCACCGAGTATCTGAATACTGCCAGGAACTTTAATTACACTTATAATATCGCCTTTTGGTTCAAAAACCTGAAAAAAATTTTTTGCTTCATTATAAAGAATGTTCTGTTCCATTTTATCTCCTATTTTTTTATTTATTTTACTTTCT
>JAOAAI010000153.1 GCA_026418955.1 Candidatus Goldiibacteriota bacterium
AACGCAGGAGAATGCTCCTGATATAGATGATTATGTATTGATTGATTCAAGGAAAAAATTAAAAATTGGGAATTTTTATAATATAAAAATAGGATGAAATATAGAAAAAATGGAAAAACAGGGAAATTTGAAAAAAATACCGAATAGAATAACAATTTTTAGAATATTAATAATTATAATTTTTATTCCTACACTACTTCACAATACAATGATTCAAGTTATATTGCTTTATTTTTGTTTTTTATTGCAGCTGTGAGTGATTTTATTGATGGTTATATTGCGCGTAAATATGATGTTATATCCACATTTGGTAAAGTTATGGATCCTCTTGCCGATAAAATAATGTCGCTTTCTGCAATACTTTGTTTTGTTCAATTAAATATAGTTCCCGCATGGATGGTTATAATAATTGTTGGTAGAGAATTTTTAGTTTCCGGTATAAGAATACTTGCTGCGGATGAGGGTAAAATTATAATGGCTTCTAATTGGGGAAAGACCAAAACAGTTATAGAAATTATAGCAATTATTAGTATATTATTTTTAATGTGTGTTAATCACACCATAAATTATTATCATTTTTCAAGACAAAATTTAATACTAGAAGGAGAGCCGTTAACAGAATTTTTGTTATTGAAAGTTATACCGTATATTTTAATGCTTGTGGTTGCGGTAATATCACTTATTTCAGGATTTGAATATTTTTTTAAAAACAAACATCTATTTGAAAAAGGATTATAAATATGAGAAATTTTATAATAATATTTACTAGTTTTTTCTATACAGGTTATTTTCCAAAGGGCTCTGGCACCTTCGCAACTCTTTGTTTTTTACCTATTTATTATTTTTTATTCAGAGATTTGCATCCTGCTTTTTACATATCAATTACTATTGGAATTTTTTTTCTTGGAATATGGGCATCAAATTATGCTATTGTAATTTTTAAGTCGGACGATCCCAATGAGGTAGTAATAGATGAAATTGTTGGTTTTTTAATAACGATTGCATTGATACCATACACTTTTAAAAGATTGATTGTAGGATTTTTTATTGCACGCATACTTGATATAATAAAACCATGGCCAGCGTATCAATCTCAGAAATTATATGGTGGTACAGGCATTATGGCTGATGATGTAATATCAGGTATTTATGGTAATATGCTCATGTGGATTTTAATATATTTTAAAATAATATGAAGCAGTGTCTTTTAAATTCCAGCAAAATAAAAAAAGTTCTTGATGAAATAAAAAAAAATAATAAGAATATTAAAATAAGTGGTGTAACTCATTCATTTGCTCCTGTTTTTTATTCTTTTTTAGGTGAACAAATTGAAAAATCAATTTTTATAATCACCAGCCGTGAAAAAACTTTTTTTTTGACGGAATCAATATCAAATTTTATAAATATTTATGGCGGCAAAGTAAAAACAATTTATTATCCAGAAGATGATAGTTTAATATATAAAAATATTAAAAGTTCACCGGAAATATCTAGGGCAAGGGGAGAAGCGTATCTTCAATGCATATTACCTGGAAATAAGATATTTGTGACAGATATAGATGCCATTATAGAAAAAGTCCCAGTTCCAGAAAAAATAAAAGAGCATTTAATAACTTTGAAAAAAGGAGAAAAGATAAATATAGATAAAATATTGCAAATATTGAATGAGAATGACTATGAAAGAAAAATAAAAGTAGAAAATTATTTTGAATATGCTCTTCGTGGGGCCATACTGGATATTTTCTCTCCTGGTTTGACATATCCTGTAAGGATAGAACTTTTTGGTGATAAAATAGAGTCTTTGCATCTTTTTTCAACAGAGACATCCTTAACAACAAAGGAAATTAATGAAATTGATATTTTTTTATTTAATCCTGGCAAAAAAAACAACAATGCCAATGGCTGTATACTGGATATGTTTGATGTGCATAAGTGTATAGTGATAATAGACAACGAAAATGAAATAAAGAAAGAAATTTTGGAAAAAATTACTAAAATAAAAAAATATCTAGATATTAATAACATTACTGAAAATATTTTTTCTATAAAGAGTATTTATAAAAGGTTAGGTCCATACCAAAAAATAAGAACTTATGAAATCCATCATAGAACTCAGATTAAGTTTGATATAAAAGTAAATCCACCATTTAATAAAAATATGGATTTATTATTCAGATATGCAGAAGATAATGTTCAAAAAGGTTATAAATTTTTCATAATTTCTGATAATAAAGGCGAAGAAAAACATTTAAAAGATTTTTTAATGCAAAAAGAAAAAGATGAGAATAAAAAAATAACTCCTTTTATTAATTTTTTAATTGCAAATCTTGATAAGGGATTTGTTTTTGAATCAGCCGGGCTAATAGCTGTGTCAAATAGAGAGATCTTTGAGCGTTATCTTGAAAATTATGAAATAGTAAAAAGAAAAAAGTTTTTTAAACCAGTAAGGCATATAAATGAGTTAAGGGAAAGTGATTATGTGGTACATAAAGAGCATGGCATAGGTATATTTATGGGAATCAAAACTCTGGAAGTTGAAAATACAAAACAGGATTTTATTGTTATACTCTATGCTGGTTCTGATAAATTATATCTACCTGTTTATAAAATTGATTTCATTGATAGATATATAGGTGGAGAAAAACCAATTTTATCAAAACTCGGTTCTAAAGTTTTTAGAAAAACAAAAGAAGAAATAAAAAAGGATTTAGAACAAATTGCTAAAGAGTTACTTACAATATATGCAAGACGTGAGATGCAAAAGGGGATTTCATTTCCAGCAGATGATGAAACACAAAAAATATTTGAAGATGCATTTATTTATGATGAGACGCCTGATCAGATAAAGGCAATAGAGGAAGTGAAGAGAGATATGCAAAGTAATAAAAAAATGGATCGGCTCATATGTGGTGATGCTGGTTTTGGAAAAACAGAAGTTGCAATAAGGGCTGCTTTTAAAGCTGTGAATGCCGGTTATCAGGTTATATTACTCACATCTACAACATTACTTGCCCTACAACATTATAAAACCTTCTCTGAGCGTATGGCAGATTACCCGATTAATATCGCAATGCTTTCAAGACTTGTTACAGAATCAAAAAAGAAAAAAATATATAATGATATAGAAAGAGGAAAAATAGATATACTTATAGGGACTAGTGCCGTGCTTAATAAAAATTTAAAATTTTCAAAAGTTGGTTTGGTTATAATAGATGAAGAACAGCATTTTGGAGTAAAAGCAAAAGAATATATAAGAAAAAATTATCCATCTGCAGATTTTTTGACTTTAACAGCAACTCCTATTCCAAGGACGCTTTGTTTATCGCTTTCGGGTATCAGGGATATAAGTGTTATTAATACACCTCCACCGGGTAAAAGACCTATAGAGGTTTATATAATGAATGAAAGAATAAGTGTGGTAAAAGAACTCATATTAAGAGAGGTTTTAAGAAAAGGACAAGTTTTTTATATTTATAACAATATAAATACAATAAACAGAATTTATGAAATACTTTCAACTACAATGCCTGAGATAAAATTTAAAATTGCGCACGGACGTATGAAAAAGCATGAATTGGAGAAAATAATGTTTTCTTTTATAAATAAAGAATTTGATGTTTTAATAACAACTACAATAATAGAATCCGGACTTGATTTGCCAGATGTTAATACTATAATTATAAGTAATGCGGAGCGTTTTGGATTATCGCAGTTATACCAGTTAAAAGGTAGAGTTGGAAGGCGTGATAAACAAGCGTATGCATATTTACTTGTTAAGGATTTTACTTCACTCACTGACACTGCAAAAGAGAGACTCAAAGCAATAGAAAGTTATATAGATGCAGGTTCTGGTTTTATGATTGCGATGAAAGATTTAGAATTACGTGGAGCAGGCTCTGTTTTGAGTACAAAGCAACATGGTAATATGGAGAAAATAGGATTTGAATTATATTGCAAACTGCTAGAAGAAACAATAATGAAATTAAAGGGACAGAAGATAGAAGAAGAGGTAGAAACAAAAATAAATGTAGATTTTAAAGCTTATATACCTGAGAGTTATATCTGGGATTCATCAGAGAAACTTAGGATTTATAGACAAATTTTTAAATCAAAAACGAAACAAGACATAGAAGAAATAGAAAGAGAAGTTGCTAATATGTGGGGACACCCGCCTGAAGAATTTAAAAATATTTTATTTGTTGGAATGCTGAAAATTTTTGGTAAACAATTAAAAATAAGCGAAATAACAGTAAAAGATAATAATATAAATTTTTTATGGGATGAAAAAAATATAAAACATATGAAGGAATTTAAAGAGATACTAAAAAAATCAAAGTATAAAATTATTTCAGGATATAATAATGTAATAATTAATTTTAATAAAAAGGAAGAAATTAAATTATTATTTATGGCAAATTGATAAACTTCAATTTATTATCAACAATTTTATAATAACAGAGACGGATATTTTTAATGTTATTTTTGTTTATAATCCTTAACGCTTCCTGTTTTAATGGTTCTGGTACCATCAGGAAAAATGTCCCTATTTTTTCTGAAATTGATTTCCAGGCTATGGCTTCGCCTTCTTTTACTGATGTTTCTGTTTCTATTTTAAAATGCATTGGAAATGGATTTTTCACAATTAAATCAACTGTTATTCCATCCACAACAGCGTTATTATTACCTTCAAGATTTGTTAAAATTTTACTGGCGCCCCTACTTTCATAAACAGATGCTAAAGATTTTATAATTATTTCATGCATTTTTGCTTCTTTAGCAGACCTTATCGCCATTTTTCCACCTCCCAAAATCAAAATTTAATTATCATTCCATTTTATAAAGCCAGGTATAAATTTTATTTTCAAATCAGGATGGAATGGAAGAATTCTAACCGCAAATTTAATTTTTCCCGAATATTTTGGTTCTATTTGTCCTTTAAAAATCATATTATTTCCGTTATTTTCTATATAACTCATTTTTATGGTAGAGATATCAGAGAGTTCTTTTTCAACATGATCATAACCAAAATAAATTTCCACTAATAGATCATCACGAGATAAACCTGGCGCTTCAATTGTTGCAAATATATCTACTTTATTGCCGATCTTTATATCTCTGGCATTTGAGTTTACAGAAATAATTTTTACATTTTGCCAGTTTTTTATAATTTTTTCTTTCCATTTGTTCAATTCTCGTGCTTTTTGAAAATCGTTATCGCTTAAATCAATAAAGTTAATAGCTGCTTTTTTATAGAAATTTTCAGTATATTCTATTACCATTCTGTTAGTGTTAAATATAGGACATAGATAATAAATCGCATTTTTCATTTTTTTAATCCACTCATGTGGTAATCCATCTTTTCCTCTTTTATAAAAAAGTGGTATTATCTCGGATTCAAGCGTTTCATATAAAGAATTAGCTTCCAATTTATCTTGATATTCATGGTCTTCATATTCTTCACCCCTTCCTATGTCCCATCCACATTCAGCATTTGGTTTTTCATCCCACCATCCATCAAGGACGGAAAAATTTAGTCCGCCGTTGAAATTTACTTTCATACCAGATGTGCCACTTGCTTCAAGTGGACGTCTCGGATTATTAAGCCATAAATCAACTCCTTGGACCAAATAATGAGAAGCATTTAAGTCATAATCTTCTATAAATACAATTTTATCTTTGAATTCTTCTTTATTTGCAATATGATATATCTGTTTTATAAAATCTTTACCAGCATCATCTTTTGGATGTGCTTTTCCTGCAAATATTATCTGTACTGGCATATCTTTATTTGAAAGTATTCTTTTTAGTCGTTCAATATCCTGAAATATAAGCGTTGCTCTTTTATATGTTGCAAATCTTCTTGCAAAACCGATTGTTAGTGCCTCTGGTGAAAAAATTTCATTTACTCTGTTTATCTCTTCACTAGGTGCATTTCTTGCAATTAGTTGTTTTTTTAATTTTCTTCTAACATATTCTACAAGGCGCTCACGTCTTCTTTCATGAGTCCCCCATAATTCAGTATCTGGTATTTCAAAAACTCTTTTCCATATTTGTGCATCTTCTGGATTATCAGCCCATTTACTACCTAAATATCTATAAAATAAATCTGCCATTTCCTTTGATATCCATGATGCACCATGAACACCATTGGTGATATGAGTGATTGGTATCTCGTGGAGTGGTACACCAGGCCATATATCTTTCCACATTTTTCTTGAAATTTTTCCATGTAATCTGCTAACTCCATTATTATAAGCAGATAATTTTAAAGCCAGAACTGTCATACAGAACCACTCATTAGGATCATCAGGATAAATTTTTCCAAGTTTTAAAAATTCATTAAAATTTATTTTTAAATTTTGTTCTACATATTCTTTTAAATATTTTTCCATTAGTTCTTTTGGAAATCTATCATTGCCAGCAGGAACTGGAGTATGAGTGGTGAATACACTGGAAGCAATATTTATTTCTTTTGCTTCATTAAATGTCAGTTTATGTTTTTCCATGAGCAATCTAATTCGTTCTAGCGATAAAAAAGCAGAATGTCCTTCATTCATATGAGTTACAGTTGGAGTAAGTCCCATAAGTTCTAAAGCCATCATACCACCAATACCTAGTAAAATTTCCTGTTTTATTCTAAGTTCCAGATCTCCACCATAGAGTTTAGAAGTTATTTCTCTATCTCCATTTGAATTTTCAGGAATATTTGTATCTAGTAAATAGAGTTTAACCCTTCCAACTATTAACTGCCAAACCATAACTTTTACAGTACCATGTGGATATTTAATGTCAAAGATAAGAGGTTTGTCATCTTTTTTTACAATTGTTACAGGAGATAAATTGTAATCATTAATTATATATCTTTCCTGCTGCCAGCCATCATTTGTTAAATATTGGTGAAAATAGCCTGATGAATATAAAAGTCCAATACCAACAAGTGGTAGTCCCAAATCAGATGCTGATTTTAGATGATCGCCAGCTAGTACTCCTAATCCACCTGAATATAATGGTAGGCATTCAGCAATACCATATTCTAGTGAAAAATAAGCAATCAAGAAATTTTCAGGCAAATTTGATTTTATTTTATCAAAATATGTTGGCTTTTTTAAGTAATTATTAAGTCGTTGTTTAATATTTTCAATTCTGTATAAAATACTTTCATCTTTTGATAAAGCATTTAATTTTTCCTGTGGTAATCTATATAAAAATTTAACAGGATTGTGAACAGTTTCAGACCATAGTTCAGGATCTATATCTCTGAATAATGCAAATGTTTCACTATCCCATGCCCACCAGATATTATATGAAATGTCAAGTAGTGGTTTTAGATTATCCGGCAAATTTGGTAATACATTAAATTCGTAAAATTTCATAAACTCACCTTTTTGTAAATAATGTAACAATTATTTAAACGTTATTTTAACACAAAAAGATTTATAATAAAAGATAAATTTTAAA
>JAOAAI010000162.1 GCA_026418955.1 Candidatus Goldiibacteriota bacterium
CCATAAAGATTTATGAAACCTTCTGCATCTTTCTGGGAATATACTTCTTCTTCTTCAAAAGTTGCATAGGATAGTTGATATAAAGAATTTGGCGATGTTTTTGAAGCAGGGAAAACATTGCCCTTGAATAATTTTAATTTCACTTCTCCTGTTACATTCTCCTGTGTTTTTTCCACAAATGCAGATAATGCCTCACGTAAAGGAGAAAACCACATACCGTAATATATAAGTTCAGCCATTTTGTTTGCTATTATAAATTTAAAATGCATCGTTTCTCTATCAAGGGTTATTTCTTCCAGTTCTCTATGAGCTATATAAAGCAAAGTGCCACCAGGTGTTTCATAAACTCCCCTTGATTTTATTCCAACAAGCCGATTTTCAACCATATCAACAAAACCTATTCCATGCAATGAACCTATTTTATTTAATTTTTCAAGTATATGCAGTGGTGACATTTTTTCTTTGTTTAGTGAGACAGGGACTCCTCTTACAAATCCAACAGAAACATACTGTGGTTTATTTGGAGTCTTTTCAATTGGTTTTATTTTACTTCTTATATCTTCTGGTGGTTCGTTTTCAGGGTCCTCTAAAATTCCACCTTCATGTGAAATATGAAAAATATTATCATCCTCAGAGTATGGCTTCTTTTTTGTTGCTGTTACTGGTATATTATGCTTTGCAGCATATTCCATCGCCTGAGTTCTAGAACGTATTTCCCATTCACGCCATGGTGCAATGATTTTAAGCTGTGGTGCCAATGCCTTATATGTGAGTTCAAAACGAACCTGATCGTTTCCCTTACCTGTTGCACCATGGGCAACTGCATCTGCTTTTTCTTTTTTTGCTATTTCTATTTGAGTCTTTGCTATCAATGGTCTTGCTATTGATGTTCCCATCAAATACTTTCCTTCATAAATAGCACCTGATTTGATCATAGGGATAATATAATCTTCTACAAATTCCTTTTTTTTATCAATTACGTAAACTTTATCAGCTCCACTTTTTATTGCTTTATCTTTGATTACATCAAAATCACAAACCTGACCCACATCAACTACACAAGCAATTACAGCACAATTATAATTTTCTTTAAGCCAAGGCACTATTATAGAAGTATCAAGCCCACCAGAATAAGCAAGAACAACTTTTTTTACTTTCTTCTTCATACATTTTCTCCTTGTCATTAAAATATATTCTTTTAAATATTTTATTTACATGTTAGTCAAGGATATTTATCAGCATTTTTTTACATCTTAAAAGAACATTAACAACGAACATTTTTTACGAACATTAAGTAACAAACAATAAAAAGATTTTACCTATTTAAAAGTAACGCCAAAATTCCCTTCTGTGCGTGTAATCTATTTTCCGCCTGATCAAAAACAACAGAATGTGGGCCATCCATCACGTCATCTGTTATTTCTTCACCTCTGTGCGCCGGAAGACAATGCATAACAATCACATCTTTTTTGGCAAGATAAACTAAATCTGAATTTACCTGATACTTTTTAAATATTTCTTTTCTTTTTTGAGCTTCTTCTTCCTGTCCCATTGATGTCCAGACATCGGTATAAATAACATCTGCATCTTTCACTGCTTCTTCAGGCGATTCAGTTATTAAAACTTGTGTTTTGGATACCTGGGCAAAACTTTTTGATTTTTCAACAACTTCTTTTGAAGGAGCATATTCTTTAGGTGATGCAACTCTTAAATTCATTTCCATTTTTGGTGCAGCAAACAACCAAGAATTGCATACATTATTACCATCTCCAACATATGCAATGGTTAATCCTTTTAAAACCTTTTTTTTATCTTTTATTGTTAAAAGATCAGATAGAACTTGACATGGATGAGAAAAATCAGTAAGTCCATTTATAACCGGGACTGTTGCATTCTTTGCAAATTCTATAACTTCCTGATGAGAAAAGGTTCTTATCAATATGCCATTAACATAACGTGATAAAACCCTAGCAGTATCTGCTATTGTCTCTCCACGTCCTAATTGAATTTCATTGGGTGAAAGATAAATTGATGCACCGCCTAACTGAAACATTGCTATTTCAAATGAAACTCTTGTTCTAGTTGATGGTTTCCTAAAAATCATAGCAAGACATTTTCCTAAAAGCGGCACAAATAGTTCATTATTTTTGTGTTTTATTCTTATCATATCAGATATATTCAAAATCAACTCTATCTCTTCCTTTGTCAAATCAGCAATACTTAAAAGATCTTTCTTATTTAGTTTTGTAATCATTCATGCCTCCGATTTATTTTAAAATTTCACCAATAATTTCAATTGCTTTTTTTATTTCTTTTTTTGATATTATAAGCGGTGGTACTATTCTTATAATCGTTGGTTTAACACTGTTTAAAATTATACCTTTTTTTAAACCAATTTCAACATACTTTGCCGCATTTTCATTAAGTTCAATCCCTATTAATAACCCCAAACCACGTATTTCTTTTATTTTTTTTGATGCAATCTTTTTTAATTCATTTATAAAATATTCACCTTTTTGCTTCACCTGATTTAAAAAAGATTTTTTAGAAACTGTATCAAAAACAATGTTACCAGCTGCACAAGCAACAGGATTACCACCCATAGTTGTTCCATGATCTCCGTTTTCTAAAATAGTAAATATTTTTTTGTTCACAGCTACACAAGAAAGAGGCAATCCTCCTCCTAAACCTTTACCCATGGTAATCATATCAGGTTTTATTCCATAATGCTGGTATGCAAATATTTTTCCTGTCCTACCAAGACCTGTCTGGACTTCATCAAAAATTAAAAGAATATTTTTTTCTTGACACAACTTTGAAAGATTTAATAAAAATTCTTTTTCTGCAATCCACACCCCTCCTTCTGCCTGAATTGGTTCAATTAATATGGCACATACCTCATCGTCTATTTTCTCTTCAACACTTTTTATATTGTTAAATTCAGCATAAATGAAACCAGGAGATAATGGTTTTAAATATTTATGAAATTTTTCTTGTCCTGTGGCTGTTAATGCAGCAATAGTTCTTCCATGAAATGAATTTTTAAATGTGATTATTTTATATGCCCCATTTTTATTTATAATTCCCCATTTTCTAGCAAACTTTATAGCAACTTCATTTGCCTCTGCTCCAGAATTAACAAAATAAACTCCGCTTGCACCTGTTACTTCAGAAATTTTTTTTGCAAGTTTTTCCTGATTTTCATTATAAAACCATCTCGAAGAATGAATATATTTTTGTAATTGTGATAAAATGGCTTTGTTTATTTTTTTATTATTATAACCCAATAAATTCACTGCAACACCGGCAAGTAAATCAATATATTTCTTTCCTTTTTTATCATACAAAATAGCACCTTGACCGCGTGATAAATAAACATCATATGGTTTTACTGTATTATCTAAGCTTTCCATTTTTTATCCTTTAATTTAAATTTTTGTTTTTCTATCTTGTTACTTTTAACTTTTCAAATTTCACATCTCTAATCTTAAATTTTACTTCTTACATATTCCATCATTTTACTATCTCAGTTCCTATGCCTTTATTTGTAAATATCTCAAGTAGCAATGAGTGTTCAACCATTCCATTTATTATATGAACCTTTTTTACTCCATTTAAAATAGCACTCTTTGCAGAGTTGACCTTTGGCAACATCCCACCAGTTATCTGACCTTCTTTAATAAATTTATTTATATCTTTTATTTTTATTGAAGACACATACTTACCGTTTATTTTTATTCCATCGGTATCAGTCAAATAAATAAGTTTATCTGCTTTTATACTTTCTGCAACTTTTCCAGCAACAATATCTGCGTTTATATTATAAGTGTTTCCTTTTTCATCTTTACCAATAGGAGCAATAACTGGTATTAAATCACTGTTTTCAAAAACTTTTAAAATTTCAGTATTAATTTTTTTCACATCCCCCACAAAACCAACATCTTTATTATTAATCAATTTCTTTTTTGCTATTATAAGATTAAAATCCTTACCTGATACACCTACCACTTTTAAATTGTGCTGTTTTAACTCTTTTACAATTGATTTATTTATTTTATCTATTAAAACCTTTTCAACCACATTCAATGTTTCAATATCAGTAACCCTATGACCATCAACAAATACTGGTTTTTTTCCTATTTTTTTTAATAATTTACTAATATCATCCCCACCCCCATGAACTATGATGATATTAATACCAACATAACTTAAAAGCGCTATATCCTGAAAAAATATTTCTTTATATTTTTTTATTTTCATAGCACTACCGCCATATTTAATTACAAATTTTTTTTTAAAAAACTTTTTTATATATGGTAGTGCTTCTATTAAAATACGCGACTTTTCTATTAATTTTTGCATTATAATAATCCTTAAATGAATTGTAACTGGCTAAAATCCATCAATGTAAAAACAAGCGTCCCGGTATCTTCACTATAAACCATTCATGACTCATGACATCACCAAAAGCTAATTACAAAATATATTTACTTAAATCTCTGTTTTCAATCAAACTCTTAAGTTTTTCTCTGACGTATTCTTTTGTAATTTCTTTGTTTATTTTTTTACCATACGGCGCTTCAAATAAAATATCCTCAAGAACTTTTTCCATAATAGTATGCAATCTTCTTGCCCCAATATTTTCCATTGATTCATTTATTTCAAAAGCAATCTTTGCAATTTCTGATATTGCATCATCAGAGAAATGTATCTTAACATCATCTACCTGCAAAAGTTCTGTATACTGCATTATTAAAGAATTTTCTGGTTCTTTTAATATGCGTTCAAAATCTGCTTGAGTTAAACTTGACAACTCAACTCTTATTGGAAACCTGCCCTGCAATTCAGGTATTAAATCAGATGGCTTTGAAATATGAAATGCTCCTGCAGCAATGAAAAGTATATGATCGGTATTTACAGGACCATATCTAGTTATAACTGTGGTGCCTTCTACTATTGGTAATAAATCT
>JAOAAI010000209.1 GCA_026418955.1 Candidatus Goldiibacteriota bacterium
AGATATAATAGCACAAAAAACTTTTGAAAATTTTGGAGCAAGTCCAATACCAGTATCTATAGCTGATGTAATGACATCTATACAAACAGGTATGAGTGACACAGTTTATGCTACACCAGCTACAATTCTTCCACTAGGATGGCATAAAAAAATGAATTATATTCTTGACATACCAATCACATATGGAACAGGAGCAGTATTAATATCAAAGGAAGTAATTGAAAGGATGGACAATCAAACAAAAGATATTTTTTTAAAAACTGCGAAAAAATACTTTTCAGATTTAAACAAAATATCAAGACAGGATAACTTAAAATCTTTAGAATTACTTAAAAAACAACTAAAACCAACAAAACCAAAAAAGTTAGAAGAGTTTGAGGAAATATCAATAAAAACAAGAAAAGAGTTGGTATCCTTTTATGGCTCAAACTTGCTTGAAAAAATAGAAAAAGAGTTAACAGTTTATAGAAATGTTAAAAGCAAAAATAATAAAAATTGATTCAATAATATATAAAATTGAAACAAAGTTTGTATTTTTTATGCTCCTTATAATGATCATTCTTTCATTTTTACAAATAATTCTTAGGTTAGTTTTCAATAATTCTATAGCGGAAATAGAAATAATTATAAGAAATATAGTTATGATTGGATGTTTATTTGCTTCATCAATAGTTACATATAACGGTTCACATTTTAGAATAGAAATTATTGAAAAATTTATAAAAAAACCAAAAAAACTAATCCTACTAAAAATAATATCACAAATTTTTGTTATTATAGCCTCAGTTATAATATTTATTGAAGCATTAAATTTTATAGAGATGGACATAGGTATTAAAAAAACAATAAAAGATTTAATTAATTTTAATTTTCAATCATCTCAGATAGTTTTATTACTACCAATTATTTTTTTTAATATGACACTCCATTCAATAATAAGTATTTTAAAAATTAAAGAACTAAAATGATTGCTTTAACATCATCAATAATAATGTTAATATTATCTGTACCAGTTTTTGCAGTTATAATATTACTCACAATATATCTTTATAAACAACAATCCATTCCACTTACTGCAATTATCATAGAGTTTATGAGACTTGGAAGTATGCCATCACTTGTGGCAATACCACTTTTTTCATTTGCGGGTTTTATTTTAGCACATTCAAATGCTCCCAAAAGATTATTTAATCTTTTATCTACTATTTTTGGAAACTTTAAAGGAGGAATAGTTCTAGCAGCAATTATCTCTGCTTCTATATTCACAGCATTTAGTGGAGCATCTGGAATTACAGTAATTGCTCTTGGTGGACTTATATATCAAATACTAAAAGAGGCAGGATATTCAGATAAGTTTTCATTAGGATTAATCTCTACAACAGGAAGTTTAGGTTTACTTATTCCACCTTCTCTTCCAATAATTTTATATTCAGTTGTTGCTAAAATAGATATAAACATACTTTTTAAAAAATCCTTAACATATGCCATTTTGATAATAATAGTTTTTTATTTATACTCACTAACTATATCAAAAAAAATGGATATTCCTAAACAAAAATTTTCTTTAATTAAAATTAAAAATTCTTTAATTGAATCAGCTTGGGAAATTCCTTTACCAATTTTTGTAGTTGGTGGAATATATATGGGTATCATTACTGCATCTGAAGCTGCAACTATAACTGTAGTATATGTTATAGTTGTTGAATGTTTTATTAAAAAAGAGGTAAAAATTAATGAATTACTCGAAATATCAAAAAAAACAATGTTGCTTGTAGGTGCTATTTTTATAGTACTTGCATCAGCTTTAGCTTTTACAAATTATATTGTTGATGCACAAATTCCTGAAAATATATTTAATTTTATATCAAAATATATCACAAATAAATATCTATTTTTAATAATTTTAAACATAATAATATTAGCTATAAATATGATAGAGATATTTTCTGCTATAATAATAGTAGTTCCAATAATAGTTCCTGTAGCAATAAATTATGGTATAGATCCACTTCATCTTGCTATTATATTTTTAATTAATTTAGAGTTAGGATATATGACACCTCCTTTTGGAATAAATCTTTTCTTATCAAGTATGAGATTTAATAAAAAACTGACTGAAATATATAGATATGTAATACCATGGTGGTTAATAATATTTACCTCGCTTATTATTGCTACATACATTAAACCCTTTTAAAACATTTTTAGTAAAATTTTAATCAGGAGGATAAAATGAATAATATAACTTTGAAAAAAACTTATTTAAATGATATTCATAAAAAATATGGAGGGAAGCTTGTCGATTTCCATGGTTGGGAACTACCAGTTCAATTTGAAGGAATAATAAAAGAACATCTCGCTGTAAGAAATTCAGCAGGAATTTTTGATGTAAGCCATATGGGACAAATTTTTGTAGAAGGTAAAGATGCAAGATGTTTTTTAGATTATATTAATTCAAACAATGTATTTAAATTAAAAAAAGGAGAAGGTATATATTCACATCTTCCAAATGAAAATGGAGGAGTAGTTGATGATGTCATAAACTTTTGTTTAGATGAAGAAAGATTTCTTGTAATAGTAAATGCCACAACCATTCAGAAAGATTATGAATGGTTTTTGAAAAATGCAAAAAATTATAATGTAAAAATATATAATAAATCAAACGAATATTCTATGATTGCTTTACAAGGTCCAAACACACCAAAAATAATCCAAAAACTTGTTCCTGAAATATTAAAGTATCCAAGGTTCGGTATTATAGAAAAAAATATACATTCAAAAGATTGTTTTATTTCAAGAACAGGATATACTGGAGAAGATGGTTTTGAAATAACAGCACCAAATGAAATAATAACATATATATGGGAAGAATTGATGAAATTAGGAAAAGAATATGATATTAAACCTTGTGGACTTGGAGCAAGAGATAGCTTAAGACTTGAATCAGGATATTTATTATATGGGGCAGACATAGATGATGAACATTCAAGTTTTGAAGCAGGATACGGATGGGTAGTTAAATTGAATAAGGGGAATTTTTTAGGGAAAGAGGCATTAGAAAAACAAAAAAAAGAAGGTATAAAAAGAAAATTAACAGGGATCTCAATTGAGAATGGTATTTTAAGACCAGGTTATAAAGTATTTAAAAATGATAAATTTTTAGGAACACTAACCAGTGCAACATATTCACCATCACTCAAAAAATCTATTGGTATGGGATATATGCCACCAGATCTTCAAATAAATCAAGAAGTTGAAGTAGAAATTAGAGACAAAAAAATAAAAGCTCAAATAGTTGAGATACCTTTTTATAAAGGTGGAGTATTTTTCTTTAAATTA
>JAOAAI010000210.1 GCA_026418955.1 Candidatus Goldiibacteriota bacterium
ATCCTGCAGGGCAAAGTAATAGTGAAAACAAAAGAAGAAACAGTATCATTTGGAGCAGGAGATTTAGTGACTTTCCCTGCTGGTCTTGAATGTGAGTGGGAAATTTTAGAAGATGTAAGAAAACATTATAAGTTTGGATAATAGAAAAACGTTTTAAAATAGTACATAAAAAGTTCCAAAGTAGTTTTATAAGTAGTAAAAACTATTCAAAAACTATATTAAAGCTATTTTTGAACTATGTTAGAACTATTTTTGAACTATTTTAAAAAGGAGACACTATGTCACCTAAAAAACAAAATATAAAATTGTCTTCAAATACTGGAGTTTATTTTATTCTATCAGCGATCATTTTAGTAGCACTTATTTTAAGGTTATATCAACCTGATTGGTATCATGATAGACAATTTCATCCAGATGAGCGCTGGATTGTGGGCAATGCAGTCCCATCACTTAATTATCCTGGAAGGCCACTTGGGCTTCAATATGGATCACTGCCACTTTATATTCTTTCTTTTTACAAAAATTTTCTTAATGATTTACGCAATAATGGTTGGATGAAAAACCTTGATACAAACAGAGCTCTAATAAGCGGAGCAAGAGTGATATCAGGGCTTGTTGATACAGGCACTATTATTTTTATTTTTCTTATAGCAAAGTTACTTTTTAGACCGATAATTGCCCTTTGTGCTTCTTTATTACTTACATTTACTGTTCTTCATATTCATGCTGCGCATTTTTTCACTGTTGATACATTTGTTACTTTTTTTATTGCTGGGGTTGTTTATTTTTCAGCGCGTATTTATAAAAATGGAGAATTATTAGATTATATTTTATCTGGCATTTTTTATGGAGCCGCAATTGCTTCAAAAACTGCAGCTATCCCGGCTGCGCTTGTGATTTTAACTGGTCACTTACTTCATTTTTTTTCAATAAAGACAAAAGGTAAACAAGGAAAAGAAAAAAGAATAAATTCTTGGATTAATCTTGGTATTGCTGCTGCTGTATCTTTTGTTGCATTTTTTATTTTTATGCCCTATGCAATAATTGATTTTAATGGTTTCATGCGTGATCAGGATTATCAGAGACGCATTCTTGTAACTGGTGAGAGTGATGTGCCATATAATAGACAATACCTATATACCACTCCGTATTTATATTATATAAAAAATCTTGTTTTTTATACAATGGGTATTCCTTTTGGGTTTGTTGCTTTTTTTGCGTTTCTTTATTATATTATTCTTGTGGGGAAAAATATAATCAAACTGAAATTTGAAAAAGAAATTTTATTACTTTTATCCTGGATGGTTCCTTATTTTTTAATTGTTGGAAATTCGTTTGGTAAGTTTAATAGATATATGCTACCGTTTACCCCTTTTCTTGCATTAATTACCGCTAAATTTCTATATGACTTTTTCTTATTTTTCAAAGAAAAAAAATGGGCAGTTTTAATAAGTGCTGTTGTCATAGGTGGTGCTGCTTTTTACGGACTTGCTTTTATGAATGTTTATACAAATTCTCATACTTGGATACAAGCATCCCGCTGGATTTATAAAAATGTACCTGAAATCATGCCTGGAACAATGCCGCCTAAAAGAACGGTAATTTTAAATGAAATGTGGGGGGATGATCTACCTGTATATGCTGATGGCAAAGGTCCTTGGATTTATAACATAACAAAATGGAATGTGCAGGAGCCAGATACACCAAATAAAATAGAGGAATTGTCTTTTCGGCTCAATGAAGCAGATTATGTTGTGATGGCTGATAAACGTGCGTATGGCACATATCTGCGATTACCTAAAAGATATCCAATAAATTATTTTTACTATAGCACAATGATGAAAGAACCTGAAAAATTAGGTTTTAAACTTGTTTATGAAAAAGCTGTTTATCCATCATTTTTAGGTATTACAATAAAAGATGATGATGCAGATGAGTCGTTTCAATTATATGACCATCCCCATGTTTATATTTTTAAAAATGAGAAATATTTAACAAAAGAAGAACTTAAAGCAATATTAATACAAGGTGAGCAACAGATAAGAGCAAAATTTGGAACAAAACTTGAGAAAGAACAAAAAATAAAAGGGGCGTCAAATCCAAATATAGGGATGATGCGGGATAAACCTATTGCAATACTTCCATTTATTTCTATTTTTATGTGGTATTTGCTTGTGCAGATTTTATCTTTTATGGTTCTACCATTGCATTTTAAAGTATTTAATAATTTTATAATTATAAAAAATAAATAGGCTGATAAAAATGCAATTTCTGTATATAAAAT
>JAOAAI010000248.1 GCA_026418955.1 Candidatus Goldiibacteriota bacterium
GCTAGGGGATATATTTATATACCCACCTCTTTTCCTTATTTTTCTTTTTTACCTTTTATTATCTTTTCAAGAGCATTTAGCCTTTCTTTATTCAATATTTTTAATTTTTTCAAGTGTATACCATGTCTTTCCTTATTCCCAATTTTTAAAAAATTTTCATTTGACTTTTATATTTTCCTGTATATAATTTAAGTTATATAGAGGGGAAGTATGAAGTTCCCTTTAATAATTTTGATTGGAGGATTTTATGAAGGTAGGCAAAATTTTATTATTTTTATTTATTTCATTTTTTCTTTTCACGCTTTACATTTTATCTGATAATTCCATTAATGTCGAAATTTTTGGTGGTATTTCAAATATAAAAATGAGTGATTATAATTCATATATTGATGTTTCAAATGATAATAATAAATCTTTGGGAATCACTTCTCTTATTAAAAAAATAGAAACAGGATTATTTCCTGAATTAAATATATGTTACAATATAAATATGCCGCTTTTTACTCTGGGATTATATTTAAAAAATCAGTATATTTTTATATGGGATGCTTCAAGTGTTGTGCAGTGGGGTAGTGGAAAACCAGCACAGATAATAGAAGTTGATTTCAATGTATTATATACAGGTATTGGTGCGAGAATAGGTATTTTAAATAATGATTTCCCATATTTAACAGGATTTGCTGGTATTGATGGGGGTATATATTATTATTTCTGGAATAAGATGTATGAGGAATTAAATCAAGAAACAGGAGAAAATATTTATAAAATTATTAAGCAATGGTCAACAATTATACCTGGTATGAATATAGAAACAGGTATTCAATGGAGGTTAAGTGAAACTGTTGATTTTGGATTAAAAGGGGGTTATAGATTATCCAAAGGAAATGTAATTGTAAAAATCAATAATATCAATGGATGGACGAGATTAACAGAAAGTGAAGATAATGTAGATTATTCAGGTTTTTACAGTGGTGCAGGGTTAATTATCAAATTCAATCCAACTTTACAGAAGTCATTAGATGAAAAAATAGATAAAAATTCAAATTTTCCTGGATTGTCTTTATGGCTTTATAAAGAGGCAAAATCATATTATGAAGAGGGATTATATAAACAGGCAAAAGAAAAGATTATTGAAGCAGAAAAAATTGCAGGTGAAAACGAAATGATATTAAGATTAAAAAAGCAGATAGAGAAAGAATTAAATAGGGAAAATTTGGAGGAAAAGATAGCAAGACTTTTAAAATTGGCAGATGAATATCGATATAAAAGACAATTTAAAAATGCAAGGAAAATATATCAAGAGGTTATTTCGTTGGATGAAAAAAATAAGCAGGCGCAATTTTATCTTGATGAGTTCAATTTAAAAGCTAAAGAAGAAATTAAAAAAGCCAATGAAATGATAAAACAAGAAAGATTAAAAGATGCTCTTGAAAATATAAATCTTGCAATTGAATATGGAATTGGTAAAGAAGGTGAAGATTTAAAAATTAAAATAGAAGAAAGCATTAATAAGAAAAAACAGAAAGATAAATTGTATAATGACGGCGTAGAGCATTATAGAAAAGGTGAATATGAAGATGCAATAAAAAAGTGGGAACAAGTGTTAAAATTAGATCCTTTAGATAAAGAAGCACAGAAAAATATAGAAAAGGCATTTTTAAAGATAAAAGAAATGAATGAAGAAGAAAATTCAGAAGTTAGGAAAAATTTAAATGACGCAAAAAAATTTTATAATATTGGAGATTTTAATGCAGCGCTTGAAAAATGTGATTATGTTTTGCGTCTTGCGCCTGATAATTTTGAATGTCAGAAAATAGTAGAAGAGATTAAAAAAATTCAGGAACAGAATAAGGTGGAAATAATAAGAAAAAGATAATTCTATGTAAAGTTTTTAAATTATTTTTTTATAGAAAAGTGAAAAGTCCCATAATAATTATTTTATTTTCTCTGCTTCTCCTTTCATTGGAACAAAGATAACAGGGATTATACTTTGCTTTATTATTTTCCCATTTATTTTTTTTACAAGTAATAATTCCTGATAAAAATCACCAACCGGTATTACTAATCTTCCGCCTTCTTTTAATTGTTCAAGTAAAGGTTGGGGGATATCTTTTGGAGCACATGTTACTATGATTCCATCATATGGCGCATATTCTTTCCAGCCGACAAATCCATCACCTATTTTTACTTTTATATTTTTATATCCTAATTCTTTTAATAATTTTTTAGCGTTTTTGCCAAGCTCTGGAATTATTTCTATGGTATAAACTTCTTTACATAATTCTGCTAATATGGCTGCCTGATATCCTGAGCCAGTTCGGATTTCCAGCACTTTTTCATTTCCTTTTAATTCAAGTAATTCAGTCATCAATGCAACTATATATGGCTGTGAGATTGTCTGCCCATATCCTATTGGTAGTGGATTATCGTCATAGGCATTTTTTTGGAATTTAACAGGGACGAATTTATGCCTTTCTACTTTTAACATTGCAGATAATACACGCTGTCTCTTATACACATCT
>JAOAAI010000249.1 GCA_026418955.1 Candidatus Goldiibacteriota bacterium
TAAATAAAGCTAAAACTTTTCATTTGTTCTTTAATTTTGCAAGAAAAAATTCTTACAAAGGTTTTAAATCCCCTTCTGATATATTATCTGAATACAACTTATCTTCCGATATCGCTTTTATTCAACCTATTATCATTGATAGATTATATAGACATAATTTCTCTTCTGAGGATAATTATTTGAACTACTATGTACATGTTCTTCCTGATTATAAAATTCTTACTATTTCATACAAAACATTCTCAGTTAATTAACTCAAAATAAATTTTCTATATTATAATTCAAATAACAATAAAAGTCCAAATTTATAAGGTGCGATTACATCTTCGCTATCATCAACATAGTTCCAACCATTTTGAAAAAGATTGTTAAATTTTAATTGTACAGAAGGAGCACCCAAATCTGCATACAAGGAAAATATTATTTTTTCTTTTTCTCCTAAATCTATATTCATATCAATCCCGAAATTTAAAAATGATAGGTAAAAACATATACCATTTAAAGATCCCCATATCTTGCTTCTTTCAGCATTCATATAAGAAGCATTCCACGGATAAAGAATTAATCCAACACCAAACCATGGCTTTAAATTTTCATCATTTAATATGTAGTATTTTACACCTGCTTTTATTATAAATGTATTCATATAAAAATAAACATCACTATCAAAGGGACCATAAAAGTTAAAAGTATTACCTGTCATATCTGCAATCCATGAACCAATCCCATATTCATCTTTTCTCGCACAGAGAATTCGTCTATCAGAATATCCGATTTCAAGAAATATTTTCCATTCATTACTCAAAGCATAAAGAATATGGCCAGCAAACCCATAGCCCATTTCATATGGTGCACCCTTATTATCATAAACTTCATTCTCAGGAGCGATTGCTGTTCCATTTGATTCTCCGTATTGAATGAATGCTGAAAATCCAAAATAAATTGAATGTGAGATATCAGTTTTATTATTGAAAGTGTTAATTTTTGAATCAATATTTTCTGAATATATAAAATTAAATAATAATAAACAAAATAATATATTAACTATTAATAAATTTTTCATAATATTTCTTGAACTCATCTTTTCCACACAGGAGTGCACCTGATAATGGTGCTACTCTTTTAACCGCTTCAACCATGGAAGTTACTATGTTTTGAATATCCCATTGAGCATGACTATCCATACGTAAACGAGCAAGATGATAAAGTTCTCTTAAATTTATATTTATTAAAACTTTTCTCCTATGAGCATTTGTCAATACATACGCAGCAGCATGTTTATTTTTCTTATATAACTTCTCATATAGATTTTCTGTTTTTTTAATAATATCCTTTAATATTTTTTCCTGGTTAGTTATAAGGATTGACGGTGGAATAGTTATTCCGAGATTTATATCATAAGGTTGTTTTATTATTGTCATCATCCTGTGTCTTTTTAATTGTGCAAATGCACTGGCGCTTATAATCAATTCAAAACAAAAATTTATAAATTCAAATTGCCTAGGCATAGAATCATACTCAGTAAAACCCTCAAAAAACATCTTGAAAATCTTTTTTCTTTTCTTCTTGTCAATATTTTTAACTGATGAAAGACATTGTGAATAATTCATGTTTCCTTTTTGATAAAGTAAGCCAGCAATTATTTTTTCATCAATGTTATCTGTCCAATCAAATAAATTTACTTCCCTTTCTGTTTGGGATGTTTTTTTACTAACAATTTTTATATTTTTTGAAATCATTTCAATCTTTTCTAAACCGGTCTTTAAAAAACCATCTGATACTTCCCATCCAAATTGCTTTTTAAAAGCAACAGGATCGGATAATATAATAAGAGATGGAACAACCTTTTTTGCTCTATCATAAAGTATTCTGGATAGTCTTCTAACTTCAGAAAGGGGGTTATATTTCAATTTGCGTAATATATATTCTAGATTACGTGCATTTGTAGAAAATCCAAGCTGACATTCAGTGGCTAGGCATACCATATATCGCGCATCTTCTTTTGCCCATCCTTCAACCATATTCTGACCTGATTTGGTATTTAATTTATCAATGTTTATTTTTTTTTGATATTCATGTAAAACAGGAAGTACTTTGTTATAAGCATCAACTTGTAATCCAACTATTTTTCTGAAAAGATTTTTTTCTTTTTCATTGAATTCTTCTGGTATAACATAATCACCTTCTAATGTTATGTAACGCTGTGATTTTTCTGTATAGGAACAAAGCCGGGCTTCTTCAAGCGATTCCACCGCAAGACGTGAAATACCTAAAATATCAAAATTCAAATAAGCATGCTCAGCAACAGAATGATGCCCCATCTTAAAAACAATATTTTCATTGGATTTTCTGGCTTTATCTACTTCTTCCCTTGCTTCTTTTCTTAATTGATTCACAGGCCTTGGGTCTCTGCTTATTCTGGCATAAGCAGCAGAAATTGTTTCTGGGGTTAAATTATCTTTTCCATCCCAGCCAAACTTTTTCAATTTCTCTAATGCATCATAATCTATATTAAAACCAGCAAGTTTTACTTCTAACATTTTTCACCTTATAAAAAATTATATTAAATTTATATTATTTATTCATTTTTACTTTATGTCAATAATAATTTATAAATTTAATTTTATCTGATTGTTTATTAATACTTTATAATTTTTTTTATCAATGTAATTATTTATGGCTTTTATTCTATCTGAATAATGTGGATGAGTGGTAAAAAGTGAAAATGCTTTGGTAGTAGCCTCATTTTTTCCAAAAACAGTTAGTAAATCAGTTGCTCCAGCTACATTTTTATACTTTTTATAAAGTAAATCTATAGCATATAGATCCGCTTTTATTTCCTGGTTTCTGGTATATTTTAGCTGAATACTAGAAATAGAACTAGAAAGTGTTTTATTTAAAAAAGTATCTGAACCAAATAAAACAGTAGTAATCAATGACAAAACAAGACCTCTACCAAGCCCTCTTAAATGGTCTCTATGAGCATAATGACCCAATTCATGATATAAAACATATGCTAATTGATTTTCTGTTTTTACTGTTTTTAACAATCCGGATAAGACAATTATATTACCTCCTGGCAAGGCAAGAGCATTTACTTGTTTATTTTCTAGTATTCTTACAGTAAATTTTCTGTTTTTAAAATCTGTGTATGAAACAAGGTCATTTAAAAAATTCTGTAATTTTTTTTCTTTCGTTGTTATAGGCTTTTCTTTAAACATAATCATATAGTTATAAGCAAGTTTTTCCTCAAGTTCTGGAGATATTTTTTCAGCAGTTATATCAACAAGAAAACCAAGAGAAATATATATAAAAATTATAATTAAAACAAGTATTACAAGAAAATAAATAAAATCTTTTAATAAATTTGTAGTAGGTGCATTTACATCACCATCTGGTAATTTTGGTATATATTTCATTTTTTATATTTTATTGCTGTGGCATAGGCAAAAACCTCAACACTTCCTATACCACCTTTCTGACCAGCATTTTGTCCGATTGATGATGTCTCAATTCTTAAATTTATTATGATATCAACATTTTTACTAGCAGCTTTTTCTTTTAATCTCAATATTGCTTCTCTTCTTCCTCTGTCTATCAATGTTTCATATGATTGAATACGGCCACCAAAAATTTGTTTTATCGCAGCAAAAACCATTTTAAAATAATCAAGAGCCACCACACATGAACCAGTTATGAAATAAACATTTTCTATTTCTTTTGAATCATCAATAAAATCACCGGAATTCACAATAGGTATATGTATTAAATTTTCTTCTCTCTTTTTTATAGATCTATAATGACTCTTTTCAGCAATTGTTCCTGAAGTAAAACCAAGAAATACTAAAAAGATAAAAAAAATCACATCTAGATTGTTTAAAATTATCTGTAGTAATGCAATACTATCTTTATTCATCATTCCACCTTAACTGCTGTCCCATATACATAAAGTTCTGCTGCACCCTGTGCAATAGATGACGTTGAAAATCTAACATTAATTACTGCATTGGCACCGAGTTTTTCTGCCTGTTTTATCATACGCTCTATAGCTTCCTTTCTTGCTTCATTTAAAAGTTCTGTATAGCCTTTTAGTTCACCACCTATGATGTTTTTAAGAGATGCCATAATATCTTTACCTATATGCTTTGCCCTTACAGTGCTACCAGTAACTAGACCATAATGCTCTACAATTTTCATACCAGGAACCATAGGGATGTTTGTTAATATCATAAAAACCTCCATTTTTGTAAATCTTCTAATCTTTGCATCTTCTGATCTTTATTTTTTAAAATTTAAAAACTATAAATTTTAAGATAATTTTTATTAAAACTGGTAGTCCTTACCGATTCTTAATACATTTTCATTTCTCCACTTCTCCATTATTCCAGAAGCGAGAAATTCTATAGGATTATAATTATCTGTAAAAATTTTTTCTTTTTTTTCTGGTTTTATATTTATATATTTATTACCTATATCTAAACTTCTATCTGATGCAAAATAAATTATATTTGTAAAACCATATTGATCTGCTTGCATATAAACATTTTTAAAAACTGATTTTAAAGTCCAGTAAATAAAAGTATACAAATCATCATGAATTATCTGCCCTTTTTCATTGATAGAAATATGTGCAACAGTATTAACTGCTAGTATTCCATTTGGATTTAAAACTGACTTCATTAAAAAAAAAGCTTCTCTTGTAAAAAGATAAGGGCAGAGAGAATATCCAGAATAAACATCTGTAAAAATCACATCATATTTTTTTGATGTCTTACGTAGATATTCTCTGCCATCAGCAATTATTGAGTTACCGGTAAAATTAAAATACTTTCTTGCAACATATTCTATTACAGGATCAATCTCAACATTATCAACATTTACTTTCAAATTCTTTAATCTGTTATCGATAGATCCTCCACCAAGTCCAATTATAAGAATATCATTGGGTTTACCAAAGAAGTCAATTGCTTGCAACATAACATCAATATATTGTAAAAAATGTTGTTGAGTATTAATATCATACATAGACTGTAAAGCACCATCAATAAAAAATGCACGATAATTATTATAGTCTACCACTTTTATCTTTCCATAATGACCATCTTTTTCAAACAACAACTTGCCTCTACTTTCTGGTTGTGGAGTGGTGGTAGCAACAAATCTAATAAAAAAAATTAATAATATAAATAAAATTATTTTTTTTTCTTTTATATAAATATACCATATAATCACTAGTAAAATTAATATGCTACCTGAAATATTAATAATCAAATTAATTCCCAAAAATGGAATTAGAAAAAAACCAGTTAAAATAGCACCAATAAAACTTCCTATTGTGGAAATACCATATAAAATACCGGCAGTAATACCAATATTATTTGTATCATTTGCGCATAATTTTACAAGATAGGGTGAAACAGTACCAAATAATAATAGTGGAATAGCAAATAAAATCACTGATGAAACAAAAGTACCCAATCTAAGTCCTAAAAAATCGGTCATTGATATAACTGGTTTGGCAATATATGGTAATATAATCATCCATGTAGCGCCAGTAAAAATAAAAATATACATTAAATCTGGTTTTTTATATTTATCTGCAAAAAATCCACCTAAAAAATAACCGATGGCAAGAGAGACAAGAGTAATACCAATTAAAGATGCCCATACAAATATAGATGAACCATAATAAGGTGCAATTATCCTTGTCCCAAGTATTTCAAGTATTAAAATAACTGCACCTATTATAAAAGAAGTTATATAATAATAAATTTTTATAAATTTATTTACACTCATAAATATAATTATAAATTATTTTCATTTTTTGTAAACAAAAATTTGAAGATGCGAAGATAGAAAGATTTGAAGATTCTAATGTTAGTGTATATTATTGTGTGTAATTTAATAAGGAAGGGGTAACCTCCCTTGTTATATAATGTTTTTAACAAAAAACAAAAGGAAGAACCCCATATGAGAACTCTAAATCTTTCAAA
>JAOAAI010000176.1 GCA_026418955.1 Candidatus Goldiibacteriota bacterium
CAACTGGTCTGTCATAAAAAACTCAGCTATGATTCCCATATCTATTGTTGAATTAAAAAATGATTCATCCCCGAGCAGAGATAAATTGTATTTATAACACATACCCAGTGAAACAATATCAAACATTTCTACTGCCAACCCTATTGCAAATTTATTATTTATTATTTTTTGAATTGAGGTATCATATATTGACCAATCTACAGGCGGCGAATCTCTGTTTATCTCAAATAAGGAATAAGAACCACCAATTTTTATTTTACCAAAAATCGGTTCGGTAAAAATAGCACCTATATAACCACAATGTATTTTTTCCATCCAAAATGAATATGCCCCTTGAACTTCATGACTTAAAATTGATGCCATACCTGCTGGATTATAATACAATCCATAAGTCCCATCAGAAATAGTTGTAAAAGCCTCTGCCATTCCAACTGGTTTTGCAAACGGAGCTATTCTTAAAAAAACAGGGTTATAAGAATACAAAATATTTTTAATAAAAATAAAAAATAAAATGTAAATTAATATTTTTTTTTGTTCATCTTTTCGTGGTATTTTAAACATTTTAGTAATAAGTTCATAAATAGTTAAAATAACAACAAACTTATAAACTATGTTAGAACTATTTTATTAAGTATATTAAAACTATTTTAAAACTTTATTTTTCAATAATATACACTTTTTTCATCTTATCACCTGCTCTAATTTTATGAACCACATCCATACCTTCTATAACCTGACCAAAAACTGTATATTTTCCATCAAGAAAAGGAGCAGGAGCTAGACATATGTAAAACTGGCTTCCAGCTGAATCAGGATCTTGAGCTCTTGCCATTGCAACTGTCCCTTCTAGATGAGGTCTATTATTAAATTCTGCTTTTATTGTATATCCAGGTCCACCTGTGCCATTACCATAAGGGCATCCTCCCTGTATAACAAAACCCGGTTCATATCTGTGAAAAGTTAGTCCATCATAAAAATGTTTTTCAGCAAGGGATATAAAATTAGCAACTGTATTAGGTGCATCTTGCTCAAAAAACTTGAATTTAATTGTTCCTTTTTCTGTTTCAATTACTGCAATTTTTTCTTTTGTATTTTCTGCTATTCCTCCTTTACTGTTTTTAATTGGTTGAGGTTGAGATTTTTTACTAGAAATCTTGGAAGATTCACAACTAAAAATTATAACTGAAAAAACCAATAAAAAAGACAGAAATCTAAATCTCATTTTTCTCCTCCTCCTTTACTTTTATTAATTTTTGAAAATCCAAACCTTCTGTAACAATAAAAATTATACCAAGAAAAATTATAGGTAGTAAAATCATTGAATGAATAATAACTATGTATGCTGTTGCTTCTTCTTTTGGATAAGAAAAAAGAAGCATTATCCCAACACCAAAAAATTCAAAAGGTCCAACCCCACCTGATGTTGAAGGTGCCATTATTGCAAAATTAGCAACAGCCATTATCAAAGCAACTAATAAAAAACTTATTTTTATATTCATGGCAATGGACATCAAATAATATGAAAAAACCTCCATTGTCCATGCAAGTGCTGAAAAGAATAAAACTATCATCATATCTTTTATATTTCTTAATATTCCAAATCCTTCTATGAAAGTATCTATAATTTTATTAAATAATTCTGTTATTCTTTTAGGGAAAAAACTTATCAATTTATGAAAAAAATTTACTGTTTTTTCTTTTTTGTTTATCAAAAAAAAACATATAATAAACACTAATAAAAAAATCACACTACCCACAATGGCTAATAATGTTACAGCATCTTTTATTCCAAGCTGTATACCAAACATATTAAAAGATAGTTGTTCTTTAGTTAATATTCTATAATCGTAATGAAATGCCATATAACCAATCAGAAAATAAAAAATCATTATTAATCCATCAAAGATCCTTTCTATAACTATTGTAGCAAATGTTGATGATTTTGAAATATTTTTTTTAATCCCTGTAATATAAGCTCTTATGAATTCTCCGGCTCTAGCTGGCAAAATATTATTAAACATGAATCCCATAACAAGATAAGGAAAAAGTTCTTGTGGTTTTAAATGTTTTATATGTTTTAGTAAAAAATGCCATCTTATTGACCTTATATAATAACCAAAAATATAAATAATAAGTGTTATAAAAAAAATTTTTAAATTAATTGACCTGATAATGTTAAACAGTTTTTTAAAATCAATACCGCGAAAAACAAAATACAGACATATAAGTGTAACTATCAATCCTATCCAGAATCTCTTCTTTTTTATCATTTATTTTTATCCCATTTTTTTATTTTCTTTATATAATAAGGGCTTAAAACATCTAATAAAGTCTTTGAAAATTTATCATATTTTTTAATCCCCCATTTATGCAGTAAAAATTCAAACATAACTTTTATTGTCTGTAGTCCATATATCACTGATCTAAAAAAATTAATAGATGATGCCTCTTTAAAATATCTCGTTGGGACAGGTATTTCTGATGTAGGAAACCCACGCATTTCAACTTGTGCAATCATCTCAGTATCAAAAACAAAATCATCGGAATTTAAAGTAAATGGTATAGATAAAAGACATTTTCTACTATAAGCACGAAATCCTGAATGTAGTTCTGAATAATGTTTTCCTAATATAAAATTTTCAAACATTGTCAGCAATTTATTGGCTATATATTTATAAAGTGGCATTCCACCTTTCAATGCACCATGCCCTAGCATACGAGAACCAAGGACAAAATCAGCATGTCCTTCCATTATGGGTGCAATCATTTCAGGAACCAGACGTGAATCATACTGATAATCTGGATGCAACATCACTATGATATCCGCACCGTCACTTAATGCTTCTATATAACACGTTTTTTGATTAGAGCCATAACCCCTATTTTGCATATGCACAATAAATTTAATTCCGAGTTTTTTTGCAATTTCAACTGTTCTGTCTTTTGATCCATCATCAACAAGTATAACTTTATCCACTATGTGTTTTGGTAAATCTTTATATGTCTTTTCAAGCGTTTTTTCAGCATTGTATGCTGGCATCACAACTATTACTCTCGGTTTCTTTTTATTTTTCTTTATTTTTTTCATAATATTTTTATTCCGGTATTAATACCTCACTTGGTACAACTTCCTCTTCCATTGCGCCTGGTTTTTTCCACCAAAATTGCATTTTAGAATAATTTATGCTTTCATAATATCTTAAAACAATCTTATGTAAACCTTTCGTAAGATATATTTTTGCAGCCATAGAATGCAAAGGAATATTACCAGGACTTTTGTTTTTTATTATAAGTTTATCATTAATAAATAAATCAGAATAATCATTGGTTTTTGTTATAAAAGTATATTCACCAGGAACATCTATTTTTATTTTCCCTGTCCATTTTACAGAAAATTTACCCATAACAGGGTCAACTGTCCAGTTAAAAAGAATAAAAGGATCAATACGTACAAATACCGGTGGATCCTTCCATTCTATTCCATAATAATAATGTCCTTTTAAACCATTTTTAATTGGTTTATCTTGATGTTTTTTTACATCTTCATATGGAACCTCATATGTAAAATAAAGAATTTTTTCCTTATAAAATTTATGTCTAAAATCTGAGTATTTACCATTTGGATACATTGATTTTAAAACAGGAACAAGTGGTAAATATTCATCATCCAAAATATAAACAAAATTTTTTTCAACCTTTGCTTTTATCGGTATCCACTCGGATGGTGAAAATTCAACAGAATTTTTATAAGGATATGTTGCAAATTTATAGGTATAACTATTCATCCATGCCGGATCAATTATTGCTATGTAACTATCTCCGAGAGAATGTACATATCTTCCCATACTGTATTCATCAGATGAAAATTCTGCCCAACTACCAGGGTTATTTGCAAAACCAGTGAAATATTTTTCATAATTCTCATACCCAGAAATAAAAACTAAAAGTAATACAACAAATGTAAAAACTTTATTGTTATTCTTATGTAATAATTCTTCCATGGCATGATATAAAACTTTAAAACCAATTATTGAAATAGTAAGAACCACTGGAATCAACCCAATAGTTCTATATGCCTGCGGCGATTCAATTGATAGTAAACCTGCTTGAATCATTGATATAAAAAAAGAAAATATTAAAAAATTTAATGGATTAAATATTTTAAATAAAATAACCATAAATCCTGCAACAAAAAATATACCTGTAACAAAGTCAAGCATGGGTTTTAAAGCATAATTATGTCTTGGATTGCCATCACCACTCCAGTTAAACATCATAAAAGTGCGCCATACATTTTCAATATATAATTTTGACCAGTGTTTAGGTTGACCATCTTTTTCAACATATCTGCCACCTATTTCACGTAACATCTCAAGGTTGAATATAGATACAGCTGATTGTCTACTAGTGAAATACTGGGGATGTTTTACAGCATATTCAAAAAGAGGTAAACCAACAATAAAAAATGCAGCAAGTCCAATTAAAATCTTTTTCCAGTTATTTTTGTAAAATTTAAAATCTTTAAACAAAATGTATAATCCAAAAATAAAAATAGCAACTGGTATAAGTCGTGATGCAAGATAAGTATATAATGATAATGCTGTTACAATACCAAGCATTATAAAATCAAAAATTTTACGTTCTTTATAGACTCTCCAAGCAAAATAAATACAAAGAATAACAAAAAATACAGTTAAAATTCCTAAAAAGCCAATTCTTGAAAAATTAACATGCCACCTTAATGTCGCAATAAGAAAAGCTCCTATCAAAGCCAACCTTACACCATATAAATAACGTAATAAAAAATAAAAAGCTGGTATACATAAAATACCAAAAATTATGGAAACAAGTCGTATCTGTAAAACACCAATTCCAAAAAATTTAAATGAAGCAGCAACAAAATACATATACATCGCAGCATTTTGTGTCCACCGCTCAATATATACCGGTAAACTAGTACCATCAAGAACTACGCCATTCATTATATTTATTGCCTCATTACCATTCTGCCCTTCATCCCTGTAACAACCAGCAGGAATATCTTTTATCATATAAGTTCTGAAGAATATTCCAATCAATATTATTAAAAATAAAATCAAAAATTCTATTTTTTTATCTATTTTTTCTTCTTTTATTTTTTCTTTTTTTACTATGAAAAAAGAAAATATTAAAAATATTGCAGCCAAAGCCCAAAAAAGTAACCCTAAAATAAGTTTTTTATTATCATACATAACATATTGTCCGATAAAAATAAATGTAAATGAAATAATAACAGGATAAAAAAGATTTAATTTATTTATAAATGATATTTTTTTCTTTGACATATATCACCTCATCTTTCAAAAAATCTTTCCACATACATGTTATTATGTAAATATCTAATATCATTATTTTTTTCAATTGCAAAAATAAATGTCCAGAATATATTATATAATATAAAAAATAATATCAAGCCAAATATCAAATTTTCTTTTGAAAATATTGAACTTTTTTTATTTATTATTTCCACAATATAAAACATTCCATCCAGCCCTAAAAGAATTAATAGAAAGAAAAACGGAGCAATGATAAATAATGTATCTGTCTTTTCAGAGAAAATAGCAAATAACTCCATAAAAAAAGCAGCTATTGTAACTAATAACACGAAAGTTATGAATGAAATCTTTCTTTTTTTTATTTCATCAATATAACGCATATATAAAGAAATAAAAAATAAAATAGAAAAAAATGGTGGTATAAGTTTTGACCATAAAAAACCATCTTTGAAAAATGTATTAACAAAAAATGTTTTATTATTGAAAAATACATTTTTTTCAAAAAAAGTTGGTGAAAGTTCTTCTATAAAAACATAACCAGAAAATATCATACAGAATAAAATAAAAAATAAAAAAAGCATTAAAATTTTTTTACCGTAATCTTCTCGCAATCGTTTCTCATTCATTGATAAAATAATATAAAAAAGAGAAGCCAAGCCATAAATAATGCCTGTGTAATTTGTTAGTAAAAGTAAAAAAGAAAATAAAATTGCGAATTTATAATCCTTTAAAGGAACATAAAAATAGATAAAATAAATATTTAAAACAAATAATAAATTTATAAGAACTATGTCGCCGCCTGAAAAGTTAGAAAGCATAATAGGAGCAGAAATTATAAAAATCAAAGTTGCCCAAATATTATATCTACTTTCAATATAATATGAAGCAATTTTATAAAATACAATTGAAATTAAAAGAAAAATAAAAAATGAAATAACATATAAAACTGGTATTATATTGTATTTTCCCACAATTTTTATAAGTAAAGAAACAAGTAAAGGATACATAAAACCATTTATTTCTTTAAGTCCCGGAATATTGCCACCTAAGTTTGACCAATTAGAGGCAGCCATTACATCTGCCTTTGTAAGTGAATGAAATGAATGTATTGAATAAAAGGTAAGATTGTTATTTTTGTAAAACATAGATATGAATGCTTGAAACAAGAAAACAAAAAGTATAGGTATTATAATAATATTAATAGGCACATCGTTTAATAGTTTTATTTTGGATTTCATTTCTATTGCCTCCTCTGTAAAAACCAGTAATAAAAAGAATTATATTTTCTTTTATTTATTTCTCTTAAATCAATTCTTACCATAGTTGATTGAATTAAATGAGCTGGAATTGTATAAGCAACCTCAATAAATCCATAATCTTTTTCCTGCTCCCATATTCCGGCATCTTTTGAATCTATAATAACTTTCAATTTATGTTTCTCAGGATTGAAAATCCGTCTTACTATCTTTAATTCATTTCCTGGTTTCAAATTATACACATAAAATGTTTCTCCGCCTATTACTTCTCGGCCACCATCAATAAGAGTTATATC
>JAOAAI010000180.1 GCA_026418955.1 Candidatus Goldiibacteriota bacterium
TATAATGACATTAAACGAAATAATAGAAATAATAAAAGAAACTTGTTGCAATAAAAAATATTGTATATACAAAGAAAATAACTGTTATGATTATTGCAAAATATATATATTAATAGAAAAAATAAAAGAAAAATGGAAGGATTGAAAAATGAAACTTATATACGAAAAAGATATACAAAGAGATATTTTAAGTTTTTTAAGATTAAACAAAATTTTTTGCTGGAAAAATAATAATGTTGGGATATATAAGAAAGAAACCGGTTCGTATATTCCTTCTCAAATACAAGGGATAAGTGATATAATCGGTATTTTACCCGATGGAAGATTTTTGGCAATAGAAATAAAACGGGAAGGTGGAAAACTTACAGATAAACAGATTGAATTTTTGAATAATATTAAAAAAAATAATGGTTTGACAATCATAGCGTATAGCGTAAAAGATGTAGTTGAAAAATTACAAGAGCAGGGATATTTAAAATGAAAAAAATATTAAAAACAATAACAAGGGTGGCTGAGCACCTCTTTTCTGGAACTTTTTTCATACCGTCAAAAACCCTCCATAAATTAGCCACCCTTGTTTTTTTTATTTTATTAATACTTTTTGATATACAATTTTTAGAAAGTGATGTAAAAAATGATTTTTTGAAAATTTTGAAAACAATTGATAATGACAAAAGAATTGAAATATTAAATAATTTTGAAATAACAGATAAAACTATTTTAGCAATAATCAAAGTTGAAAGTAATTTTGATAAAAATTGTGTTTCTTATAAAGGAGCAATTGGGCTTATGAACATTATGCCTTTAACTGGACGAGGCTATGGATATAATAAAAAAGAACTTTTTGAAATTGAAAAAAATATAACTTGCGGAATAACTCATCTTATTTGGTTATCAGAACGATATCCTGAAAAAAAAGAAATTTTACAACGATATTTTTGGGGCAACAAAAAACAATTGCACGAAAAATATTATAAAAGTATTATTGAGTTAGAAAATCAAATAAAAAAGGAAGGAGGTGAAAAAAGATGAGAAAAATATTTTTAATTTTATTATTTTTATGTTTATCTTTTTGTGTATTTGCAGAAGTAAATGAAAGTTTTTCAAAGTTTTATGAAACCAGGGATTTAGCGAGAAAATTATTAAATGAAAAAAAATACGAAGAGGCATCGGCTAAATATTTAGAAGCCGAAAAATTGGCTTTTGAATTGAAGGATAACGATGGCGGTGAATATGCTGGAAAGCAGGCAATAGCGGACTGGCAGAGAAACAACGCTGGCTATTCATTGATTTTGGCTTATTTAGAAACAAAGGATAAAAAATATTTAATTGAGGCAAAAGAGATTTTAACTTTTAGAATAATTGCAACGGAAGCCAAAACAAAAGTAGATAAAAATTTAGCGTTTATTAAGGAACATTTAAAATAAATTTTTTTAAAGCGGGAGTTTTTTCTCCCGCTTTTTTTCTTTTAAAAATTAACAATTTTTAATAATTGATTTATAAAAAGGAAAATATAAAATTATAATATGAATAATTTATTTATTATTTTTATAAAATTTATTGTTGGTTTCATATATGTATTATATATAATATTATTTTCAATATTAGGAAGTATTTTTACTTTAATTATTTATTATTCTATTTTAATTAAATTACCTGTTTTAATATGGATTATATTATTATTATCAATGATTTTAATAATAATATATATAATTGGTGATTATATTTTTAAAAAAAATATACCAGAAGATTAAAAAAACGGAGAGCGAAATTAAATAAAATTTCAATAAAAAAAGAGAGGTGCTTTATGTTTGATTTTATTAAAAAATTAAATGAAAAAATAAAAAGTTTACCCCCCGAGGCGCAAAAAATGGTTAAAAGAGTTAATATTTTATATAAAAGATTTGAGGAGATAGTAAATATTGAAATGAAATTAAAAAATCTTTTTATTACAGATATAAATACACCAGGGGCAAAAATTAATTTTAATTTTACTTATGAAAAAGTAAAAAAAAATAAACAATATTCTTGATTTATGCGAGAAAAGAAAAAATTATATATCAAATATGTTAGACATAATAGATAAAAAATTGAATGAATATCTTATTCAATTTTATAAAGAATATAATAATCAAAATCCTGTTATTTATTCTGATGCTATGCGAGAGTCGTTTTTAGAACATTGGCGGAATTGGTATAAAGAACATATTGACAGGTTTTCAGATTTTGGGGCAAAGGAAGATAGGGAAAAATTATTTTTTTTATTTAGAAAGTATGTTAGATTAAATTATAGGTTATACGTTATATATCAAGAAATAAAAGAATCTCAAATGAAAGTTAAAAAATATCCAGTTAAAAACGAAAAAAAATTTGTGGAATGCGTAAAAACTGCAATTAAAAGATTTAAAAGAAGGATGTTTTTAAGTAAGGACAAAAGGGATGAAATCATCACACAAAAAATAGATGAGTTAAAGGATTATATAAATAATTTTATTAAAGAAAAAAGAGGTGAAAAAATATGAAAT
>JAOAAI010000051.1 GCA_026418955.1 Candidatus Goldiibacteriota bacterium
TTTTATAGGTGATGCAAGGGTTACAACATCACAATGATTATCTTCCTGTATCATCTTTACCGCTTTATCAATCAAACGTGGTTCAAGCAGTGGTTCATCGCCTTGAATATTTACCACAATATCATTTGAATTTAGTTTTAATTTTTGTATTGCCTCACATATTCGCTCTGTCCCAGATTTACACTTAACAGATGTCATCAAAACATTTCCACCTGCTTTTTCAATAATTTTTTTAATTTTACCACTATCGGTTGCCACATATACCTTCTTTAATGTTTTACATTTCAAGGAATTATAGTACACATATTCTATAATAGTTTTGCCTTTGACTTTTATAAGCATCTTTTCAGGAAGTCGCGTTGATTTAAGTCGCGCTGGTATTATACCTATTATATTCATACAACCTCAACTTTTATTATTCACTAAGAATGTTCTCTACTGATATTCGTTACTAATGTTAGTTAATAATGTAAAAATATTTTAACCAAACACTCTTTACGAATATATTTAGCAAAAATTTTTATAATTATTTAAAATTTTATTTATAATATTAGTTGTTGACTTGCCTTCAATATATTTGATATTTTTTACTTCTCCACCATAAGATTTTACTATATCAGCACCAATTATCTTATCAAGAGGCCAGTCTCCACCCTTAACAAGGACATCAGGTTTTACATCTTTTATAATATTATATGGATCATCTTCATTAAATATTGTTACAATATCAACCATGGTAAGAGCAGCCATTATCTCAGCTCTTTCATTCTGTGGAACAATGGGTCTTTTTTCGCCTTTTAATCTTTTTACAGATGAATCACTGTTCAATGCAAGAACAAGCACATCACCTAATTTTTTTGCTGCATTCAAAAGTTTTATATGTCCTACATGAATTATATCAAAACATCCATTGGTAAAAACAATCTTTTTTCCTTTGTTCTTTAACTTTTTTATTTCACTTATCAATTTTTTTCTATTCAAAATTATTTTAGATTTCATTTTTAATTGCGTCCATTAATTCCTGTGGATTCACTGTTGCAACACCAACTTCAGCGACCACAATACCTGCCGCAATATTTGAAAGAATCGCTGCTTCTTTAAAAGTAGCACCACATGTCAAAGCAATGGTCGCAACAGATATAACAGTATCTCCAGCACCGGTTACATCATATACCTCTCTTGCATGAGTTGGAATAGTGGTGAGATTATGACCATCATAAAGAGACATACCTTCTTCGCCCCGAGTTATCAAAATTGCTTCTGCATTTATTAAATTTTTTAATTCTCTGGCAGCATGCAATATATCTCTTTCATTTTCAATTATGACACCAGTTGCCTCAGATGCTTCTTTCTTATTTGGAGAGATAAGTGTAACGTTCCTGAAAAATTTCAAATTTCTGGGTTTTGGATCCACTGTTATTATTTTTCCACGCATTATATTAATAATCTCATGAACAGAATTCAAATTGAATATGCCTTTATTATAATCGGAGAGAATAACAGCATCTATTTTTTCTTTTATTTTTTTTAATTTATTAATAATCTTGTTTAATATTGATTCTTTTACAGGAACACTTTTTTCTTTATCAATACGCACTACTTGCTGCTGATGTGCTATTACACGTGTTTTTATTGTTGTGGGTCTTTCAGGATCTAAAATTATTGAACTACAATCCACTTTATTTTTTTTTAAATATGTAATTAACTCATAACCAGGTGTATCTTTTCCTACAACTCCAGCACAATAAACCTTAGCTCCTAAGTCAATCAAATTTAAAACAACATTGGCCGCACCACCTGGTTTTGTTTCTTCTTTTGATACATTGACAATGGGAATTGGTGCCTCGGGAGATATTCTGGTAACATTTCCCCAGATATACTTATCCAGCATTAAATCA
>JAOAAI010000054.1 GCA_026418955.1 Candidatus Goldiibacteriota bacterium
GTTATTATTAGGAGAGAAGTAGTTGAAAAAGTTGGTTTTTTGAGAGATTGGATGTTTATGTTTGGAAATGAATGGGAATATTCTATTCGTGTTAAGAATGCAGGGTATAGGATAGTATTTTTAGAAAATTGTGTAGTTAGACATAGAGCTTCACCTAAAAATAGATCTTATAAGTTTTTGAGAGTTTATACTACTAGAAATGAACTTGCAACTGTGTGGATGTATTTTAATGATTTCAAAAAATATTTGATATTATTTAGAGTGCTGTTTTGGAATCTTTTACAGTTTAGGGGAGAAGGATATAAATCAATTTTTTATGTATTGTTTGGTTTTTATAAATTTTTAAAATTAATACCTAATTTAGAAAAATATTATATTAGAAAAGAAGTACTTCTGGAATACGAGAAAAATTTTTGGAGTTTTAAAGCAATCTCTCCATTAATTATGAAAAAATTAAGAAATATATGGAAATAAATAAAATATCTGCGATTATAGTAACTTTTAATAGAAGTAAACTTCTCAAAGAATGTTTATATGCTGTCATAAATCAAACTTGTTTGCCAGATGCAATTTATTTAGTTGATAATGCTTCTAGTGATGATACAGTTGAAATGTTATTAAGAGAGGGTTTTTTAAATACTTTTGTAATTACTGATCTTTATGAACATGAGAATACAATTATAATAAACGATAAAAGATTAAAATTTTTTTATCTTCGCCTTAATGAAAATATTGGAGGAGCAGGTGGATTTCATGAAGGTTTAAAAAGAGCGTATGAAAAAGGATATGAATGGTTTTGGCTTATGGATGATGATGCGGAACCTTATAAGGATTGTCTTGAAAGAGTAATTGTAGCTGCGAAAGATCTTGATAATATTTTTGCTTTTTCTAGTTTAAAGGTTAATACATTAAATGAAGTAGAATATTGGCATAGAGGATGGATTGATATGTGCAGTACTACTATTGGAATGATAAGATATGTGAATGAAAATGATTTAAATTCTAATAGATATATAAAAATTGAGCATTCATCTTTTGTAGGTTTCATTATATCTAGACTTGTAGTAGAAAAGATTGGTTTACCTAATAAGGATTTTTTCCTTCATTATGATGATTTTGAATATTGTTTAAGGTTAAAGAATAAATACGATATTTGTTTAGTAAAAGAAAGTATAATATTGCACAAAGATATTGCTAAAAAAGATTTAATAAAAATTAGAAAAAGTATGCGAAAACCTTATTCAGCATTATGGCTTTGGTATTATGGTATTAGGAATCTTGTTTATCTTAAATATAGGTATTGTAATTTTAGAGTCAAAATTTACATAATCTTTTGGATTTTGAGGAAGATATTAGGTATTATTTTTTATGATGATCATAAACTTAGGAGAATTTTATTTTATTGTAATGCTTATTTTGATGGAGTAAAAGGAATATTTGATAATAAAAAACCTAAGAAAATACTTTATGGATGAAAAAAACAAAATGATTTCTTTTGTAATTGTAACATGGAATTCTGAAAATTATATATATAATTGTTTATCATCTATATTTAAGCTTAATTATTCCTATAAAGAAGTAATTGTTGTCGATAATGGTTCAAATGATAAAACAGTTGATATAATTAGGGCTAATTTTCCAGATACCAAGCTTATAATTCTTGTTCAAAATCCTGGCTTTGGTTTTTCATGTAATAAAGGAGCAGAAATTTCTAATGGAAATTTTATATTTTTTTTAAATCCTGATACAGAAATTGTAAAGTGTGATTTAGAACTAGTTTTAGATATCTTCTTAAAAGATAATAGTATTGCTGTTTTAGGTTCTAAACTTTTATGGGATAATGGTAAATTTCAGGATTCATATAAGAGATTTTTTAGTCCATTTTTTTCAGTATTAGAAGTTTTTGAGTTTAATTATTATTTTAAAAATAACTGGTGGAATAAGAAAGTAAATTATAATTTTAATGTTTTTAACAAATTAACTGAGGTAGATTTTGTTATTGGAGCAGCTTTTGTAGTTAAAAAAGATTTTTTTGATAAAGTTAATGGATTTGATGAAAATTTTTTTATGTATTTTGAGGAAATTGATTTATGTAAAAGGATTAAGAAAATTGGTGGTAAAATATACTTTAATCCACAAATTGAGGTGATCCATTATAAAGGGAAAAGTTCTCAACAAACAAATGTTAGAAAACTTGATTATTATGAAAGTATGGTATATTATCATAAAAAACATTACGGTTTTTTAGGTTTCATAGTAGTTAGATTTTCAATTATATTTTCGTGTATATTATTTTTTATTGTTTATCTTATAAAATTTATTTTTAGAATTGATAATCAAGTTCCAGTAAAATTTAAAATTAAACTGAAACTATTTATTTGGGCGTTAGGTTTATGAAAATATTAATTATACCTGATTATGGTTGTGATATTTATATAAAAAGATTGAAATTTTTTTTCGAGAAAAGAAAAATTGAAGTTTTAGGAGTAAGTTCTTCTTTTTTTTCTTTATTTTTTTATTCTTTATATTTTAAACCAGATATTATATATTTGCACTGGACAAGCCCTTTTATAATAGGAAGAAATATTTTTTTTTCAATTGTCAAATCTATTATTTTTTTATTTGAAATTTTATTTTTCAAATTTATCTTAAATGTAAAAATAGTTTGGACTGTTCATAATTTAGTAAATCATGAAAAAATTTTTTGGAAATTAGAAAGGTTTATAAATAAAATTTTATATTTACTCTGTGATAAAGTTACTGTTCATCTTAATTCACAAAAGGAAGAGTTTATTAATTTTTATGGTATTAGAAAAGATAAAATTAAAATTATAAGAGAAGGAAACTTTAATGATATTGCTTCCTTGTATGATTATAATTTGTCAAGAAAAAAATTGGGAATTCAGCCATTTGAACTTATTTTTCTATTTTTTGGACATATTAGAAGATATAAAGGGATTGAGTTTGTTATAGAAGCGTTTAAACAAATAAAAAGGAATGATATAGTTTTATACATTATTGGTAAACCTTATTCTGAGGAATATTCAACTGAAATTACTAATTTAATAAAAGATAATTATAATATAAAGTTTATACCATGTTTTGTTAATGATGAGTTATTATATGAGTATATTTCAGCTTCAGATTGTGTTATATTACCGTATCGAGAAATATTTAACTCAACTGTTATTTTGCTTGCTCTAAGCTTCAAAAAAGCTATAATTACAACAAAAAACGCTCATTTTATTGAGATTTTGGGTGATGACTCTCTATTAATTGAATATGGTAATATTGTGAAATTGAGAGAAATTATTGAAAATGTGAAAAAAAATGAACTTAACAATGTTGGAGATTTTTATTATGTAAAAATTAAAGATATAACATGGGAAAGACAAGTTGATGAATTGATAAAGTTATTTTATGAACTTATTAACAAATGAAAGGTTTTTAATTAGCATTTTTTTATATTTAGTTTTTAAATTATTCTTTTCGATTTGTTACCCTATAGAATTAGATGAAGCAATTTCGTACTTTTGGTCAAGAAATGATTTGAGTACTCTTATAAATTTGATAAGAGCAGATATTCATCCTCCTCTTACTTATTTGATACATAAATTGTTTGATATTAATAGAACTGAATTTGGAGTTAGATGGTTTTATTATTTAGTATCTATTTTTTCTATATTTTTCTTAAAAAAATTATCAGAGGAAGTATTAAATGATAGTGAAAAAAGATATTTTTGGATTATTGTATTATTTTCAAGCTTTTTAATGTTGAGAACTACTGTTGCGAGAATGCATGCCATTACTTTTTTTTTATCAGTTAGTTGCAGTTATTTTTTCATAAAGATTTTTAAATTTTATAATAAAAATGATTTTTTTTACTTTTTTTTGTTTTCTCTATTTTTTCCCTTGAATTTTTATCCTTCTGTATCTTTTATCTTTTTTCTATATGTTTTCCTGATTTACTTTCATAGGAAAAGTCCTTTTTTTAATTATTTCTTAAAATACTTTATAATTTTTATTTTTTTTACTTTTCTTGTATTTTTTATCTTTTATCCATATGGTACAAAATCACATATGAGTTTTAGTATTTCTACTGGTTTTATATTTCCTTATTCTATTTTTTCGTTTTTGTATGGAGAAGAGATAATAAATTGGTATAAATTAAAAAACTACTCTTTTTATATAATTATTTTTTCTTTTTTTATTTTTCTAGTTTTTATTTTTATGTGGAATGGGTTTAAAAAAATAAAAAGTGAAGAGATTTTGAGAATTTATTTGTATTCTAATGTTTTTAGTCTTTTTTCTATTTTTTTTCTATCTTTATTTATTCCAAAACTTCTTTATAGTCCTAAGTATTTAATTCATTTGTATCCTTTATTTTTACTTATGTTATCTAAAGGTATAGCTGAGTCAGATAAATACATTAGGAAAGCTTTTTTAGGAGTTTATTTAATTTGGAATTTTTATTCGATATACCTTATGATTTTTAAAAATCAAGAGAATTGGAAATGGGCTTCAGAAATTATTTCAGAGCATAGAAATAGTGATGAATATGTATTTGTTGAATATTTAGAGCCGTTTTGCTTTTATTATAATTGTGATAATAAAGTCATCGATTTTAGGAATGCTCATAGATATAATAATTATAATAAAGTATGGATTATATATACACATTTTTTTAGAGTTAAACTGGAATATAATTTTTTAAAGAATTTTAATAATATATTTAGTGTAAAAAAAGGAAACATAAGAATTTTTTATTATAAAAAAAA
>JAOAAI010000123.1 GCA_026418955.1 Candidatus Goldiibacteriota bacterium
CTATATATATCTCCCCTGATGTTGCCTCTTCCAATCCAGCAATAAGCCGCAACGTTGTTGTCTTTCCACAGCCAGAAGGTCCTACCAATACCATGAATTCTTTATCCTCACATACTATATTTACATCTTTTACTGCCACTACATTTCCAAATTTTTTCCATACATTCTTCAATACAACTCGCGCCATAATTGCCTCCTAAAATTACAATTTTTAAAAATTTCGTAAATAATAACATAATAAATATAAAATAACAAGTTAATTTTTATTCTAAAAATAAGAAAAAATTGCATTTTTAATAATTTTATACAACTATAAAAATAGAAACTATCAGATGTTGTAAATACAAAAATGAAGTAAAATAAATAACATTTGTAAAGTTAAATTAAAATACTCAGCAAGTAAAAACCATAATGTTGAATAAAGCAGTAGAAAGTTTATAAAAAAGAAACATTTCTTAAGTTTATTTATTTATATTTTAGAACTATTTAATATATTTCAACGCTCTTTTTCCTATGTCTTTCCTGAAATATGCACCATCAAATTTTATTTCATTAATATTATCATAGACTTTTTTAATTGTTCTTTCTATATCTTTATCAATACCTGTAAAATTCAAAACACGACCACCATTTGTAATAACTTTTCCATTTTCAATTTTTGTACCCGCATGGAAAATAATTATATCTTGTCTGTCTTTGAATTTTTCAAGGCCAAAAATTTCCTTACCCACTTCATATTTACCAGGATATCCATTTGAAGCAATCACAACATTTAATGCAAAATCTTCTCTAATTTTAATTTGGCTGTCTTTTATTTTACCTTCTGTGCATGCAATAAACAAATCAAGTAAGCTACAATCAATAAGTGGAACAATCGACTGGGTTTCAGGATCGCCAAACCTACAATTATATTCTAGTACTTTTGGCCCTTGTTTTGTAATCATCAAACCCGCATATAAAACGCCTTTATAAATAATATTTTTTTTCTTCAAACCTTCGAGTGTTGGATAAAGTATTTTATTTTTTATATCATTTATTAAAAAATTATCAACCAATGGCGTTGGAGCATAAGCACCCATTCCACCGGTATTTGGTCCTTTATCATCATCATATATTCTTTTATGATCTTGAGATGGTGGTAGAAGTAATATTTCATTACCGTCAGTAAGCGCAAGAATAGAAGCCTCTTCTCCTTCTAAAAATTCTTCAATTATTATTCTATCACCCGCACTACCAAAAATTTTTTTATTCATAATATCATCAATTGCTACAATTGCTTCACTTTCATTTTCACAAATCATTACTCCTTTTCCAGCTGCCAAACCATCTGCTTTTATTACAATTGGATATTTTTTATTATTTTTAATGTATAATTTAGCTTTTTCAACATCATTAAATATTTCAAATTCAGCTGTTGGTATTTTATTTTCTTTTAATAATTTTTTTGTAAACTCTTTACTTCCTTCAAGCATTGCAGCATTTTTATCTGGACCAAAAATTTTTAAACCAGCATCGCAAAAAACATTAACTATTCCTTTAACCAGTGGTACTTCAGGACCTACAACTGTTAATCCTATATTTTTTTCCCTTGCAAATTTTAATAATTCATCTATTTTATCTACAGAAATGTTTATATTCTGTGCAATCAATGCTGTCCCAGCATTACCAGGAGCACAATAAATATTTTTTATATTTTTATCTTTTTTAAGAGCCCAGGTAAGTGCATGTTCTCTACCACCAGAACCTATAACCAATACATCCATAAAAACCTCCATAATAATAAATAGTTAAAAAACGCTTTAAAAATAGTTTATAAGTAGTTCGTAAAATAAGAACTATAATAAAAACTAAAAATGAATGCTTTTTGAACGCTTTATAGATTTCATACTTTCCAGTTGTATAAGAAAAAATCTCTATCCGGCATTTGGATTCTTAAAATCCCTTTTTCTGGGATTCTTTGTATTTCTTTATCATCTTTTAATACAAATACACTGCATTTGACTTCTTTTCCAGCCATTAAATGAGAAACATTATTAAAAGGTATAGAAATTTCTATAATATTCTTTACACTGAAAAAGATATTCGTTATATCAATATCCGAAGATTCAATATTATTGTCTGAAATATTTATTTTAATAAATTCTTTTTTCTCCCCATCAAAAAATCTAATAAGCAAAGAAAATTTTTGATCAATTAATCTTAAAGCAGAAAAATTTATGTCAAAACGCAGATAAAAATATTCAAGATTAAAACCATAATATACTTTCTCAATAAATTTATCTGTCTGATGCATGGATACATCTTCTTTTTTTAGATCATAAATACCAGCACCACGCCACTCAAAATAACTGGTATCATAACCATCAATAACAGGAGTTATAAATCTTGTCGGCAACATTTCAAATGCCTGGGGACCTTTTTGTATGGGCTCATAAAATACAGGTGGAACATCAAGTCCAATAATTTTATATACGTTCATTAAATGTAACCGATATAAATTATCAAATTCAGTATCATTTTTTGAAGAATGATCATCACCATACCACCAGTTCCAATCACTTCCTTCTGCAATATAAATTGACTCCCACGCTTTTTTAATTTTTTCAGTTTCATGAATATTCATTTTTTGCCATTCAACAAAATCTTCTCTAGCTTTTTTTAAAAGTTTCCATGCTTTTTTGTCTTGTTCATGACCTATCCAAATATAAAAATCCTTGTTTATCCATGAACCAGGAAATATATTTTTTAATTCCTTTTTATCTTGTATATAATTTAATGCCTCATTTACCGTAACTAACTTAAAATCACTATTATTACTTAATTTTCTATATAAAGAATGTAAAAAATCTTTACCATCATTTTCATAATATTCCCATGCATTCTCTCCATCTAAAATAATATTCACGCAACTTAAATTATCATCAAGAGAATTTTTTATTTTATATAATTCATAAATAAAATTATCAGATGCTTCATCTGAATTCCAACTATGATATGTAAACCCGATTAAATCAGATAAAAAATGATTCCTGAAAATACATTGTATTTCCCCATATTCTGTATTTAATTTATAAGGTTTATAAATTGTATCCGCATTTAACTTTTGCCCATCCTTTAATAATGTTTCCTTCAGTATTTCTTCATCTGTTGCAAACCATTTAAATCCTGATTTAGCAAAAATTTTTACAACATCCATACTCACCGAGCCTTCCGAAGGCCATATTCCTGATGGTTGTCTGCCAAATTTTTCTATGAAATAATTACATGCCTTTTTTATTTGTGATTCTGCATCTTCTGGATATGAAAAATTAAAATCAAGTTTTATTCCAGGCATGCATTGTTTAGCTATATCTGTATTATAAATAAGAGGCAATATTGGATGATAAAATGGTGAAGTTGAAAGTTCTATTCTGCCATCATTCCAAGCATTTTTATATTCAGGAATAATTAATTTGAGAATTTTTAAATGTGATTCAAGAACAAAATTCTTTTCTTCTTCAGAAAAATTTTCGCCTTTTTCAAATATTGTTTTCAACTCAGGGAAGATAATAAAAAAATCCTTGTCAATCCATGTTAAATTAAACCATACCTGTAAATCCCTGATTTCGGCATCGGAGAATTTTTTATGTATTTTTTTGATTTCATCAGGTGTGGTATTTTTACCACGTTTTGATAATAAAAATGAATATCTAGGATATGGTTTTACCATTGTTTCCCAGTTTGCCATAAAAAAATTATATAAAATAAAAACTCTCTCATCTTCATCTAAATCCTGCGGTCTTTTTATTGAAAGATCCCAAAATATATCTGTCACTCCATTTATATATTCTTCTATCTGCAATAATAAAGATGGCACTAAATTAAAATTTTGTTTAATATTAGGATAATTCCTTAAAATGGCAACCATATCATAATAATCCTTAACACCGTGTAATCTTACCCATGGTAAAATAAATTTATTTGTTTCTGTATTTTTATAATACGGCTGATGCATATGC
>JAOAAI010000134.1 GCA_026418955.1 Candidatus Goldiibacteriota bacterium
CCAAACATCATTCCCTGATCTCCTGCGCCCTGCTCTTTGTCCTCCTTTTCATCAACTCCCATGGCTATATCAGGTGATTGTTTTGAAACAGAAACAACAACCTTGCAAGTATCTGCACCTATACCTATTTCTGGTGATGTATATCCAATTTCACGTAATGTATCCCGCACTATTTTTTCATAATCTACATTTGCATTTGTTGTTATCTCTCCTGCAACAACCACAAGTTCTTTTGCAAGTAAAGTTTCACAGGCAACTCTGCCATAAGGATCTTGAGAAAAAACAGCGTCCAAAACAGCATCAGATATCTGATCCGCTATCTTATCAGGATGTCCGGCTGTAACTGATTCTGATGTGAATAATCCATCTTTTATCTCCATTTTTTCCTCCTGAAAGAAAATCAAGTAAAAAAATTATAACATAAAAAATAATATTTTCTATAAAAATAATTATTTTATAAAAAATGTGGTTGATTGTATTTTTTGAGTAATTCATTGAAATAAGTGAGGGAAGCAAAAGTAAATTAACCGTTCAGTGAGACATGAAATTGATATAAGTCAAACGGTTTTTGCGAAACCACTTTATTTGATTAGGCAAAAACCTTTTTATGCAAACAAAACAATTTATTACGAAAAAAATAAATCAACCACTTTTTACACCTTTCATATTCACATTTTGTCTTAAAAGATAAAATGAATTATTAGAAAGATGGTTATACAGGTATTGCAATATTTTTTATTTTTACCTTTTTTACATATTTTTTCATTATATTATAAAACTTTTTTAAAATATCATCTTTATATGGTTTTATATCTTTAAAACTACTATTAAGAGTCATAGAATTATCATATTGTTGTATGGAAAATAATTTTGCTCCTTTTACCAATTCACCTATATCATTAAAATCGTTCTCATCAACAATTTCAGGCACAGCTGTTGTTCTAAATTCATAATCAATTTTTGATTGTTTTATAATATTTACCGATTCAATGATTTTTGAAATATCAATTTCGATACCTGTTGCATTATTATACTTTTTCAATGATGTTTTAATATCCATTGCAATATAATCAACAAGCCCATCTTCTATCAATTGTTTAATTTTACCAGGATAATATCCATTTGTATCTATTTTTACAGGTAAATTTAAATTTTTTATATGTTTTAAAAAATTAAATAAATCTTCCTGTAATAATGGTTCCCCACCTGTTATTGAAACACCATCAATAAAAGAAGCTCTTTCTTGCAGATCTTCTAAAATATCATTTTCATTAAGCGTTGTATGATTTATAAAAACAAGTTCTGGATTATGACAGTAAGGACATCTAAAATTACATGGTGAAGTATAAATAACTGATGAAATTTTATTCGGGTATTCAATTAAGGAGACCCCAATGAAGCCATTAATTCTCATTTACGTTATTTTATGAAGCTCTTACTTTTTCTTCTTCTGACAAGACTTCAAACATTTCTCTTTCAAAAAATTCTTCCTGCTTTCCATTATTCCACTGTTTTATTGGTCGAAAATAACCAACTATTCTACTATAAACCTCACATTCTGTTCCTTTCACATTTAACAATTCTTGTTCTAATTGCTCAATTTTTTCAAGTATTTCTTTTTTCTCCATTTATTACCTCCTTTTTTTTAAACAAATATACTATTATTCTAAACAGTTAACTCTTCCTTTAATCTTTGGATTTCATTTCTTATTTTATTTCTTTTCTCTTCTGCGCATATGGGACAATTATGATGTTCACCTGCAAGATAACCATGAACCGGACAAATAGAAAATGTAGGTGTGATACTGTAATAGGGTAAATGGAAATTCTCTGCAATTTTTCTAACTAGATTTTTGGTAGCTTTCGTAGAAGGTAATCGCTCTCCAATAAATATGTGAAAAACTGTTCCACCTGTATATTTGCACTGTATTTCATCCTGATGTTTTAATGCTTCAAATAAATCTTTGGTATGAGTAACAGGCAATTGCGTCGAATTTGTATAATATGGCTCTTTTTTACCCATTGTGATTATATCTGGATATTTTTCTTTATCTATTTTAGCTAGCCTATAAGAAGTTCCTTCTCCAGGAGTTGCTTCAAGATTATAAAAATTTCCTGTCTCTTCCTGATATTCTTTTAGTTTCTCCCTCATAAAATCCAAAACCTGCAAAGTAAATGCTCTTCCCTCTTCGTCTTTTATACCTTTGCCCATAAAATTCAAAAGTGCTTCATTCATACCGATAAGTCCAATTGTTGAAAAATGATTATGCCAGTATTTATCATAAATTGTCTTTACTCCTGAAAGATAATGTTTTGAATAAGGATAAAGTCCCTGTTCTGTAAATTTTTCAAGCACTTTTCTTTTTATTTCCAAACTATCTTTTGCGAGATCCATTAAATATGTTAGTTCTTTGAAAAATCTCTGTTTATCACCCTTACACTTATATCCGAGTCGTGGCATATTAATGGTAACAACACCTATTGAACCAGTTAATGGATTGGAACCAAAAAGACCGCCACCACGTTTTCTTAATTCCCTGTTATCCAATCTTAACCTACAACACATTGAACGGGCATCTTCTGGTTTCATATCGGAATTAACAAAATTTGCAAAATAAGGAATTCCATATTTTGCTGTCATCTCCCATAATGGTTCTAACTTTTCATTATCCCAATCAAAATTTTTTGTAATATTATAGGTAGGTATAGGAAATGTAAAAATGCGACCCTTGTTATCGCCCTCGAGCATCACTTCTGCAAATGCTCTGTTTATCATGAAAATCTCTTCCTGAAATTCTCCATAAGTTGAATTTTGTAACTGACCATCTATCACAACAGCTTCATTTTTCATATTATCAGGACACGAAAGGTCCATAGTAATGTTTGTGAATGGTGTTTGGAAACCAACCCTGGTAGGAATATTCATATTAAACATAAACCTTCTCATCGCTCTTTTTACATCTTCATAAGAAAGTTTATTATATCTTATAAATGGGGCAAGTAAGGTATCAAAATTTGCAAATGCCTGAGCACCTGCTGCTTCTCCCTGCAGAGTATAGAAAAAATTAACAATCTGCCCAAGGGCTGACTCAAAATGAGAAGGTGGTGCTGATTCAATTTTACCTTCCACTCCACCAAAACCTCTTATCAATAAATCACGTAAATCCCAGCCACAACAATAAACAGAAAGCAACCCAAGGTCATGAATATGAAAATCTCCATCAGTATGAGCTTGCTTTATCTCTGGAGTGTAAATTTTATTTAGCCAGTAATTTGAAATAACAATGGATGATACATGATTGTTTAGCCCCTGTAAAGAGTAACTCATATTAGAATTTTCTCTTATTCTCCAATCAAGATTTCTCAAATAATCATCAACAAGTGTTACAGAATCCTTTAAAAGAATCTTCATCTCTCTTATTTTAGAATGTTGATCTCTGTAAAGAATATATGATTTGGCAATTTGGGTATAACCATTATTAAGTAGTGTTGTCTCAACTATATCCTGAACATTTTCAACTGTTGGTATCTTACCATCTTTATAGACTGCTTCAAGAATTGAAACAACCTGCGCGGAAATTTTTTCTGCCTTATCTCTTTCATAATTGTTATTTGCTTTAAATGCTTTAAAAATTGCATTAGTAATTTTTTCAGAATCAAAAGGAACTATTTCCCCATTTCTTTTATGAATAAATTGAATCTTTGCCATCACATCTCCTTTTAAATAAAAAATTAGAAACCTTACCTTATTTTTACACAATATATAGTATAAATGATTTTCTGTCAAGAAAAAAATTTATTTGAAAACAATATATATTGTATATATATTATTTTTATTTTTTGAAAAAACACAATATATTGTATTTTGTGGTGTATTTTTGCTAATAAAAACAA
>JAOAAI010000144.1 GCA_026418955.1 Candidatus Goldiibacteriota bacterium
CCAATCCTTTTACTTCCATTACTTTTGTCATCGCCGCTGTTAATGTCGTCTTTCCATGGTCTACGTGTCCTATTGTCCCTACATTTACATGAGGTTTTGTCCTCTCAAATTTTGCCTTTGCCATATCCTTTTCCTCCTAAATTATTTTCTTTTAAACATTCAATATTGGTTTGCCAGAAAATTTATGAATAATATTTTCTTTAATATTATTTGGAACTAATTCATATTTTGCAAATTGCATTGTATATGTAGCACGACCCTGACTCATTGAACGTAAGTCAGTAGCATAACCAAACATTTCTGAAAGCGGTGTTAAAGCTTTTATCACCTGCATTTTACCCTTCTTTTCAATCTTTTCAATTTTAGCTCTTTTAGATGCTAAATTGCCAATTATATCTCCTATGAATTCCTCAGGAGTTATTATTTCTATTTCCATCAATGGTTCTAAAATCTGTGGATCTGCTTTTAATACAGCTTCTTTTATTGCTTGTGATGCTGCAATTTTAAATGCGATCTCAGATGAGTCTACTTCATGATAGGAACCATCATGTAAAATCACCCTTATATCATTAACAGGATAACCTGCGACAATACCATTTTCCAAAGTTTCTTTTATACCTTTATCAATTGCTGGGATATATTCTTTAGGAATCACACCACCAACAATTTTATTAACAAATTCATAACCTGCACCACGCTCCCTTGGCTCCACATCAATAATCACATGACCGTATTGTCCACGGCCTCCTGTCTGTCGTATATATTTACCTTCTATATTTTTCACTGCTTTACTTATCGTTTCCCTATAAGCAACTTCTGGTTTACCCACATTAGCTTCAACTTTAAACTCTCTTCTCATCCTATCAACAATTATCTCCAAATGTAATTCTCCCATTCCAGAAATAACTGTCTGTCCTGTTTCAGGATCTGTTTTTACTTTAAACGTCGGATCTTCCTCTGCTAATTTATTTAAAGCAAAAGACATTTTTTCCTGATCCTGCTTTGTTTTTGGTTCAACTGCAACAAAAATAACAGGATCTGGAAAAACCATTCTTTCAAGAACAATTTTAGCATTTTCATCACAGAGAGTATCGCCGGTTGATGTCTCTTTTAATCCAATGCCAGCAACAATATCTCCAGTCATAGCTTCTTCTATTTCTTCTCTTTGATTTGCATGCATCAGTAATATTCTTCCAATACGTTCCGTAATTCTTTTTGTAGAATTATATACAGTAGATCCTGATTTGATTTTACCAGAATAAACTCTAAAATATGTGAGGCGACCAACATATGGATCTGACATAATCTTGAATGCTATTGCAGTAAACTTTTCATTATCATCAGCAATTCTTGTAAGAGTAGGCTTTTTTGCCTGTTCATCTGTTTCATCTATATTGGGATCATATCCAGTAATAGGTGGTATATCTAAAGGAGATGGTAAATAATCTACCACTGCATCAAGTACTGGTTGAACTCCCTTATTTTTAAAAGCTGCCCCACATAAAACTGGGACTATTTTGAATTCAAGAGTTCCTTTTCTGATGACTCTTTTTATTACTTCTACAGATATATCCTTTTTATCAATATATTTTTCCATAAAATCATCATCAATAAAACATAGAGATTCCATCAATTTTTCGCGATTTTTTATAGCATCTTCTAAAAGTTCTTTAGGTATTTCACGTATTTCATATTTTGCTCCAAGCGTCTCATCAAGCCAAATAATTGCTTTCATTTCTATTAAATCAATTACTCCTTCAAATTTATCCTCTGCTCCAATTGGTATTTGTAATGGAACCGGATGAGTGGATAATTTTTCTTCTATTGAACGAACAGACATCCAAAAATCTGCTCCAATTCTATCCATCTTATTTAAGAATGCAATACGTGGTACTTTGTATTTATTCGCCTGCCTCCAGACAGTCTCTGTTTGCGGCTCAACTCCATTAACAGAATCAAAAACTGCTATTGCACCATCTAAAACTCTCATTGATCTTTCTACTTCTATTGTAAAGTCAACATGCCCAGGTGTATCTATAATATTTATCCTACAATTTTTCCAGAAACAGGTAGTAGCAGCAGAAGTTATTGTGATACCACGCTCCCTTTCCTGTTCCATCCAATCCATTGTAGCATCACCTTCATGCACTTCCCCAAGTTTATGAACCTTCCCAGTATAAAATAAAATACGTTCCGTCAAAGTTGTCTTACCGGCATCTATATGCGCCATTATACCAATATTTCTAATATTTTCTAATGGATATATACGTGGCATTTTTTAAAACTCCTTTTAAAATTATCACCATCTGAAATGTGCAAAAGCTTTATTTGCTTCTGCCATTTTATGGGTGTCCTCTTTTTTCTTTACAGCTCCACCTTGATTTTCATAGGCTGCAAGAAGTTCTGCAGCAAGGCGTTCATGAAAACCTCGCTCTTTACGTTCACGCGCTGCATTAATAATCCATCTAACAGCAAGGGAAATTCTTCTATCAGGATTCACTTCAACAGGTATTTGATAATTTGCTCCACCGATACGTCTTGTTTTCAATTCCAGAAGTGGTTTAACATTTTCTACAGCTTTATGGCATACTTCCAATGGATCTTTACCTTGTTTCTTTATAATGTCAAAAGCACTGTATGTTAACCTTTCAGCAATTGATTTTTTACCTTTCAACATAATACAATTAATAAACCTTGATACTAATTCACTATTATATTTTGAATCTGGAAATATCTGTCTTTTTATTACCTTTTTTCTTCTTGGCATTTGTCTTTATACTCCTTTATTTCTTTGGAGCTTTTGCTCCATATTTTGACCTGCCTTGTTTTCTATCAGCAACACCCTGTGCATCAAGTGCACCTCTAACAATATGATACCTAACACCAGGCAAATCCTTAACTCTGCCACCACGTATAAGAACGATTGAGTGTTCTTGTAGATTATGTCCAACACCAGGAATATAGCAAATAACCTCCATTTTATTGGTTAATCTCACTCTCGCAACCTTTCTTAATGCAGAGTTTGGTTTTTTAGGAGTCACAGTATAAACTCTGGTACAAACACCTCGCTTTAAAGGATTGCCTTTCAAAGCAGGTGCTCCTGTTTTTGATTTAACTTTAACTCTTGGTTTTCTGATTAACTGATTTATTGTCGGCAATTTTTCTCTCCTTTTTAAATATAAATATATATATAAATAAAAAAAGCGGATAAAGCAACAGCTCTTTTCCGCTTTTTATATTTTTACATAAAAATACAGCTTAAAAAGAGCTGTTTTGAAAAACTAAAATAATATATAAAATTTTTTAAATTTTGTCAACAAAAAAATTTTTTCGGTGTGGAAAAGTACAGGCACATGATGGTACAGCAAAAATAGTAAAATTAGGTATAATAAATAATAAAAAGATTGCCTACTTAAAGGCAATCCTTAAAAAAATAATAAAACTATTACATATAATTTTAATAGTTAATATAAATTAAAACTATTTTATATTACTTAAGAAGAAAAATGTTTTAATACTATATAAACAAAATTTCTTTTATGATTATAATTATTTGTACACCATGCCAATGATCTTTTTGTTTTCTAATCTCAGTGTGTTCAAATCTTCAGAGTTTATTCTAAAAGTGAAAATTCTAAATAATCTTAGTAAGGTTTATAATCTGATATTTTTAGCCCGATTATATCACTGCTTCCAATAATTTTTTTGTATAATCACTTTCTGGCTTTTTATAAATTTTATTAACAAATCCTTTTTCAACCATTTTACCACGATGCATCACAATTATTTCATCAGATATCAATTTTACAATTCTTAAATCGTGGGTGATAAAAATCACTGTTAATCCTTTTTTATTAAGGTCATAAAATAATTTCATAATCTGTGCCTGTATTGAAACATCAAGTGATGATACCGGTTCATCTGCAATAATTAACTCCGGCTTCATAACTAGTGCCCTTGCTATTACTATTCTTTGTCTCTGTCCACCCGATAGTTCATGTGGATATTTATGCATGACATCTTCTTTCAATCCCACATTTTTTAAACATTTTAGCATCTCAAGTTGAAGTTCTTTTCCTGACAAAGCAAAATGGAAAATAATTGGCTCTGCCAGAATATCTTTTATTTTCATTTTCGGATTTAAAGAGTTATAAGTATTCTGAAATATATATTGAATTTGTCTTCTAGTCTCTTTGTCTTTATAATTAATTTTCTTACCTTTATAAAATATTTCACCATCATAATCTTCCAATCCAGCAATACATCTTGCAATGGTTGTTTTGCCAGAACCTGATTCACCCACAATTGCAAGAACTTTACCTTTTTTAAGTTCAAAAGAAACATCATCAACTGCGATAACAGTTTGTTTCGTTTCTGTAAATAATCTTTCTACTATATAATTTTTTTTTAAATTTCTTACAGCTAATAATTGCATTTATTAACCTCTTTTTTAATTATTTGTTAAATATATATTATGTTTTTTATTTTTATTACATCAATTGAGAAAATCTATTAAGAACATATATTGTTATTAGCGTACAAATTTTCACATCGGATAAAAACATCTTACATTTTTTCTCATCTCTGGATGCTGTTGTCCACATCTTTTTTTTGCCTTAAAACATCTTTCATAAAAATAACACCTGTTCAACATAATACGTAAATCAGGCACTTCGCCTTTTATCAAAATAAAATCACCCTTTTTCTTATTTATATCTGGTAATACCTTAAACAGCTGATAGGTATATGGATGATGACTATCTTTTATTGATTTTATTTTTGCATCTTCAACGATTTCTCCAGCATACATCACAATTATCCTATCTGCCATGTATGTTGCAAGATTTAAATCATGCGTTATAAGCAATAGTGTCAAATTTCTTGTTTTCTTTAACGTTCTTCAAAGATTTATAATCTGCAATTGAACTGTGACATCAAGAGCTGT
>JAOAAI010000151.1 GCA_026418955.1 Candidatus Goldiibacteriota bacterium
AAATTGTATTATCATAAAAATTAGCTGTTACTATATCATTTTTGCCATCACCTGTTACATCAGCAATTTCAACCTTGCATACTCCACCACCAACTTTTATATCTTTTTCTTTTTCAAGACCAGTTGATGTCTTTTTTATCAAACTAATACTGCCTTCACTGTAATTAGCACTGATAATATAAACTGTGTTATTTAAAGTCCCTGCTATTACATCTGTTGGGCTGCCTGGAATTGTTATTTCCTGTTTTTGCCATCCAGTTTTAGATATGCCCTGCGTAAATACAACAACTTTATTTTCGGAATAAATAGCAGCAGCTATAAAAACACCATCGCTATCATTGCCAACCGTAACACCAACAGGATGTTTCCCAACAATTAATTTCTGTTGGTCATAGGAATTATTATTAAATGTATATATAGTTATTGATGAATCATCATAATTGGAAACAACAAAATCAATTTTACCATCATTATTAACATCGCCTGTTGCTATACCACGCGGAGATTTCTCCGCTGATAAAATCTGTTGTATGAGATTACCGCCACTAAAAGAAAAAACAGAAATAGATGAAATAGGCTCTACATCATTCTCCTGTCCTATTAGAGTATCCTCTCCAAAATTTGCAACGATGACTTCATTTTTTCCATTGTTATTCACATCTGCAATTGCAATACCACGCGGATAACTACCAGCAATATATGTGTTTAAAGCTGAAATATCAGCAAAAATTAAATATGAAAAAGTCAAAAATATTAAATAAAATAAGATTTTTTTATTCATAGCCTACCTACCTCCTTGATAGATTTTTCTATTATATAAAATTATATAACATCAATTAAATTTTTGTCAAGAACAAACAATAGATGTAAGATGTAAGATGTAAGATGTAAAATGTAAAATGTAAAATTTATGATTTATGATTTAATAATTTACATATTTACAAAACATTCTTACTTAACATTATTCCAAAACTTAACTTAGAACTTAAACACCACAGATAATGCATCTATAGAATCGGGTGAATTAAACCAATTCCACATAAAAATCCTATGTACATAATTTAATTCACCCGTTACAGTTACAGGAACTGTTGTAGTAATCGAGACCCCTATACCCGCTGATAATGTGGCTGGCTGTCTTATATCTGTATACATATTGTATCCCATTCGTAAAAATAAAATATTAACAACACTATGCTCAACTCCTATAGCAAATTGTGATGCTTCAAAAAAATTCTGGACATAATCAAGGCTTATTGTTGATGTATTATCTTTATCTATTTTTATTGAAAATGAACCACCTATTCTAAGTGAAATAGGAAGAGGTGAACTTTCAAAATTTATATCTCCTTGCTGAGCATTAGCACGAAGAGTTTTAAAAGGCATACCTACATTTAAAAGAGAAAGACCTAGCCTATAAAAAGAATTCACAGGTAAGAAAATAAAACCAAAATCAAAAGCAAATGTGGAGCCCACATTGTTTCCTATCTGTTCTTGAATAAATTTAATACTTGTCCCTATATGAATATCTTTTAATAAATCATTTTTAATAAAATAAAAAAGATTATTTGCAAATGTTGCTGCGATGAGTATGTCATAAAAACTCACAGATTCATCCAAAGCATCTAAATTGGAAATTTCAGGTATTGTTCTGTAAATAAAAGATATAGCTCCTCTTCCTTCCAAAGAAAAAATTTCAATTGGTTGAGCATATGCTCCATTTATAGATGTCACACCAAACGACTTCCATAGATATGAACCTGTTATTTCATGGTTTTTTACAAAACTGATGCAAGATGGATTATATGCAATTCCTTCTAAATTATCAGCCATAGATGTATATGCTTCACCAAGGGCAAGTGGTCTTCCACCTGTTCTTTCGTTCAAAATATCTGCACCCGTCTCTCCTGCTGAAAAAATAAAAAAAGGAATCAAAAACACAAAAAATAAAAAAATTAATTTTTTCCCCATTTTTTCATTTTCCCATAAAATTTAAAAAGTTCCATAAATGCTTTTAATATTACTTTCAATTTTGCTCCTGTTTGTGTTCCCGCACGCCTGGGATAATGATGAACACCTATTTCAAAAATTTTATATCCCATTTTTGTTGCCTTTACGAGTAATTCTGTAGAAATTAAAGCTCCTTCTGATTCTAGTTTTGCTTTATCAACTATCTCCTTTTTTATCAATTTGAATGCACAATCAACATCTTTCACTTTAAACCCAAAAAGCAGTTTTACAAGTGTCCCCCATGCAAATGCGTTTATCTTTCTTATAAGAGGGTCCTGTCTTTTTATTCTATAACCGGTGATTAAATCCGCTTTATCAGTATATTTTATTAATTCCTTAATTTCATTCACATCAAATTGGCCATCGCCGTCTGTAAAAAAAATCCATTCAAAACGAGAATTATAAAATCCAGTTTTTAAAGCAGCACCATAACCCCTGTTTGTTTCATGAGATAGCACCCTTATGTGGCTATCTTGTTTTGCAAGTTCCTCAGCAACTTCTTTGGTC
>JAOAAI010000163.1 GCA_026418955.1 Candidatus Goldiibacteriota bacterium
CTCACACTTAACCCACATTCCCTCTGGAATTTTAACATCTTTTTCTCCTGGTGTTTTCTTTATAATAGTGTATTTGGGTCTGTGAAACCATGCAACCATTTTAACTCTCCTTTTCTTTTTTATTTTCTAATTCTGATTTAAAATATTTTTTTAACGCTTTTATTGCAGCATTTGTAATTTCAGGATCAAATTGTGTACCAGAACAGGCCTTTATCTCCTGCAAGCATATTTCAATTGGTAGTGCTTCTCTATATGGCCTATTTGATGACATTGCATCAAATGTATCCGCTATACTTAAAATTCTGGCAAAATAAGGGATGTCATCATTTTTCAAGCCATCCGGATAACCTTCTCCATCATATCTCTCATGATGATGTTTTATAGCCGGAATAATTTCTTTCATCTGTGGTATTGCCTCTAGAATATTTGCCGCATACACAGGATGCTTTTTTATCTCGTTAAACTCTGTATCTGTCAATTTACTCGGTTTTCTTAATATGCTCTCATCTATTCCGATTTTTCCTATATCATGAAGCAGTCCTGCAAGACGCAGCTCATGAATATCCTCATCGGGCAATTTGAGTTCTTTTGCTATCAACTCACTGTATTTTGTAACACGTTCTGAATGACCGCGGGTATATATATCTTTAGTTTCAATCGCTGCTGCAAGGGATTTAACTGTATTTAAAAACATATTATTTAAATTTTCATATAATTTTGCATTCTCTATTGCTACAGCCGCTTGATTTGCAAACGCTTCAAGAAGTTGTCTATCTTCTTCATTGAATAACTGGTTATCCTTTTTATTCAAAACCTCTACAACACCTATGAGTTTATCCTTGGTAAGCAAGGGGACAGCAATTATTGAAGTTGTTTTAAAAGATGTTTTCTGATCAATCTTTTTAAAAAATCTCGGATCATTCTGTGCATCTGCAACAAGAACCGATTTATTCTCCCTTGCAACCCATCCAGCAATACCCTCACCCACAGGAACCCTTATATCTTTTAACATATCTTTTTTTTCACCTGTTGCTGCGGCAAATATGAGTTCATCCCCATCCTCATCTAAAAGTAATATGGAACCAGCTTCTGCCTGTAGCATATCTGTTGATATCTGCAACATATTATCAAGCAATTTATTGAGTTCAAGAGTAGAATTTATATGTTTTGTGAGTTCAGTGAGATGTTCAAGTCGTTTTATTTTCTGATTATTTTCAAGAAGTAGTTGCGCATTTTTAATAATCGCTGCTATATATGGAGTAAACAAGTTAATGATTTTGAGATCTTCATCGTTAAATGGCTCTTCTGATTTTTTATTCAAAAATTCAAAAACACCTATAACTTCATCTTCAAATTTTATTGGAACACATAAAATATTACGCGCTATGTAATTTATCTCTTTCCCTATTTGTTTTTTATGTCTTTTATCTTTTTGAGCATCTGGAGTTATTAAAGGACGCCCTGTCTGGGCTACCCAACCAGCGATGCCCTCTCCAAGAGCAAGTTTATATTTTTTAATTTGTTCTGCTTTACTTCCTTTTGCTGCGGCAAAATAAAGCATTCCTGAACTCTTATCTATGAGAAGCAGTGATGCAGCATCTGAATCAACAGCATCCATAGCGATTGATAAAAATTTATCAAGTATTTTATTTAAATCAAAATTTTTACTGGTTATATCTACGACCTTTTCAAGAATGCTGATTTCCTTTTCCATATTAATGATTTTTGAAATATACTTAGATGCAGAAGAAGAAATTTCTTTTGATGGAGATATCCTCTTTTTATTTTTAAGATGCTTTTTTTGCTTCATTGATAAATTCCTTTATAAATTTTTTTGCTTTTTTTAACAATAAACTTTTATTTTTTATATTTTTTGAAATTTCATAAATAAAAGCACTGCCTATTATTACTCCATCAGCATATTTTAAAATCATCCTTGCTTGTTGGGGTTTTGATATTCCAAATCCTGCAAAAAAAGGTTTATCTGTGGATTTTTTCAATTCTATTAGCCTGTTTAAATCCGATTCATTTTTGTTTCTTACACCAGTAACTCCTCTTAAAAGTATATAATACACAAAGCCCATTGATTTTTCCACAATTTTTTTAGCTCTTGTTATTGTATTCGTTGGAGCAACTGAATAAATTATATAAAAATTGTTTTTTTTTGCGCAGTTATAAAAATCCACCTCTTCATCAAATGGAAGATCCGGAATAATTGCACCATCAATACCTGCTTCTACTGCATCTTTTATAAACTTTTCTTTTCCATAATTAAAAATAATATTGTAATATGTCATTAAAACTATAGGAATCTTTATATCTTTTCTGATTTCTCTTACAAGTTTAAATATTTTTTTTATGGTAGTCCCTTTTTTTAAAGCCTCCTCTCCAGCTGATTGTATTACAGGGCCATCTGCAATAGGATCTGAAAAAGGAACTCCTAACTCAATAAGAGAAACACCTGCTGAGTTTAATAGTTTTATTATCTTTTTTGTTGTTTCAAGATCTGGGTATCCAGCCATTGTATAAATGACAACTTTTTTTGAATCATCTTTTAAAATCTTTTCTATACGATTTTCCATGATAATCCTTATTTATAATTTATATAAACTTTTGTTTTTCAACTTTTAACTTTTAACTTTCAACTAATTTTTTATATATTTAAACTCAAAATCGTATTTATATCTTTGTCTCCTCTTCCTGATAAATTCACAACCACAAAGTCATCTTTTTTGAATTTCATCTTGGATAAATAAGCAAGGGCATGTGCTGATTCAAGAGCAGGCATTATTCCCTCAAGTTTATTTAAATCTAAAAATGCTTTTATAGCTTCTTTATCAGTTACAGAAACATATTTCACACGCCCTGTCTTTTTTAAATATGCATGTTCAGGACCAACACCTGGATAATCAAGACCAGCTGAAATTGAATGTGTGGTGGATATCTGTCCATATTTATCCTGTAGCACATATGATTTTGAGCCATGCAAAATTCCTATTTTACCCTTTGATAATGTTGCAGCA
>JAOAAI010000184.1 GCA_026418955.1 Candidatus Goldiibacteriota bacterium
TTTGAAAAGGAAAAAGATCCTATTAACATAATAAAGTGGAAAGAAATATATGAGGTAGCTGAAACTGTATTAGATTCTTGCGAAAGAGTTGCTAAAACAATAGAAGAGGTTATTGTAAAAAATGGATAATTCCTTACTGTGGGTTTTATCACTAACTTTATTAGCTCTTATATTTGATTTTTATAATGGAGCAAATGATGCCGCAAACTCAATCTCAACTATAGTAGCAACAAAAGTGCTAAAACCATGGCAAGCAGTATTATGGGCAGCTTTTTTTAATTTCATCGCATTAATTTTAGTTGGTACTGCTGTTGCAAAAACAATAGGCAAAGGGATAATAGATATAAACATCGTTGACAATTATGTGATTTTTGGAACTTTGATTGGAGCAGCTGGATGGACTGCATTTGCTACCTATAATGGACTCCCAATAAGTGCCTCACATTCATTAATAGGTGGGCTTATAGGATCTGCTATTGCAAAAGCAGGAAATGATGCTGTAGTATACAGTGGTTTATATAAAGTGTTAATTTTCATAATACTTTCCCCTTTAATAGGAATGATTCTTGGAATAGGAATGCTTATATTAATATACAACATATTTAAAAATTATCACCCAAATAAAATAGAACATTTATTTAGAAAAGGACAACTTTTATCATCTGCCCTATATTCTATAGGACATGGTGGTAATGATGCTCAAAAAACAGCAGGTATAATAACTATGCTTTTATACTCAAACGGATATTTAAAATATGATGGTGGAGAATTTATAATTCCTTTTTGGGTAATATTTATATCACATCTGACTATAGCATTGGGAACTCTTGCAGGAGGATGGAAAGTAGTAAATACATTAGGACACAAGTTAACTAAATTAAAACCTGTTGATGGATTTGCAGCAGAAACTGCTGCAGCAATAACACTTCATACAGTAACTCATTTTGGAATACCAGTAAGCACAACTCATACAATTACAGGCGCTATAATGGGAGCAGGTTCTGCCAAAAGAATTTATTCAGTAAAATGGTCAATATCAAAAAATATTATACAAGCATGGATATTTACAATACCAATCTCTGCAATAATATCTGCAACTAGCTATATATTAATTAAAAAAGTATTCTAAAATTTTAAATCAAGGAGGAAATATGATTCATTATAAAGAGCTTGGCTTTGTAAACACAAGAGAAATGTTTAGAGATGCAATGAAAAATGGTTATGCTGTACCAGCATATAACTTTAATAATATGGAACAACTCCAAGCAATAATTACAGCATGCGTAAGATCAAGATCTCCAGTAATACTTCAAGTTTCAAAAGGGGCAAGAGATTATGCAAATCCAACATTGCTTAGATGGATGGCAAGAGGAGCTATGGAAATGATGAAAGAAATGACAGACAAACCAATTCCTGTAGCTTTACATCTAGATCACGGAGACTCATTTGAGCTGTGTAAAGCTTGTATAGATAACGGCTTTTCATCAGTTATGATAGATGGTTCACATCTACCATACGAACAAAATATAGAGCTTACAAGAAAAGTAGTAGAATATGCTCATAAATATGATGTAACAGTAGAAGGAGAACTTGGAGTTTTGGCAGGAATTGAAGAACATGTTGTAAGTGAAAAAACTCACTATACAGATCCAAATCAGGTGGAAGATTTTGTTAAAAGAACTGGTGTTGATTCTTTAGCAATTGCAATTGGTACTAGTCATGGAGCATATAAGTTTAAAATAAAACCAGGAGAAGAAATACCTCCTCTTAGATTTGATATACTTGAAGAAATTGAAAAAAGAATACCAGGTTTCCCAATTGTTTTACACGGAGCATCAAGTGTTTTACAAGAATATGTAGATATGATAAATAGATATGGCGGTAAAATGGAAAATGCTGTCGGTATACCAGAAGAGCAACTTAGAAGAGCTGCAAAATCAGCTGTTTGTAAAATTAATATAGATTCAGACGGAAGACTCGTTATGACAGCAATAATAAGAAAAATATTTGCTGAAAAACCATCAGAATTTGATCCAAGAAAATATCTTGGTCCTGCAAGAGAAGAATTAATAAAAATGTATATTATGAAAAATGAAAAAGTTTTAGGTTCTGCAAATAAAGTTTAAGTTAGGAGGAAACTTTTATGAATACAGAAAAAAGTTTATTCACTCAAATCAAACCATCTAAATTTAGTATAAACAAGAAATCAAAGTATTATGAAATCTCGGATATAATTGAAAATTCTGAATATAAACCAACTGAAAAGGACATAGATTTTTTTGAAAACATAGATCTAATATACAGAACTCTTTGCGCTGTATTATATAATTTCGCTCCAACTTCAGGACATCCTGGTGGAAGTATATCAAGTGGAAGAATTGTTCAAGCTTTATTATTTGAAAATATGTTTTATGATTTTTCAGATCCTGAAAGAGAAGATGCTGATATAATATCATATGCCGCAGGACATAAAGCTATGGGATTATATGCAGCTTGGGCCATTAGAAATGAGTTAATTAAACAAGGAGAGCCTTCATTGCTTCCTAAAGAAGAAAAATTCCAACTAAGACTTGAAGATCTCCTTGGATTTAGAAAAAATCCTGTCAATGACACACCACTATTTAAAAAATTTAATTCTAAAGCATTAGATGGACATCCTTCACCTCTAACTCCTTTTATAAAATTATCAACAGGAGCAAGTGGAGTAGGTGTAGCTTCTTCTATAGGCCTTGCTTTTGGAGCAATGGATACATACAGAACAAATCCACCAAATATAAATATTATAGAAGGTGAAGGTGGGCTTACCCCAGGAAGAGTTTCTGAAGCAATAGCTACTGCCTCCACAGCAAATCTTTTCAATGTTATTATGCATATTGATTATAACCAAGCATCTATAGATACAGATGTAGTAACTCAAGAAGGTACAAAAAGAGGTGATTATGTTCAGTGGACACCTCAGGAGCTTTTTTATATACATGAATGGAACATAGTAAATGTACCAAATGGACTTGATTTTTATCAAATACTCTCAGCTCAAAAATTCGTGATAAATTTAGAAAGAACATCTCCTACAGTAATAATTTATAGAACAATAAAAGGGTGGAAATATGGAATAGAAGGGAAAAAATCGCATGGCTCAGGACATAAATTTGCTTCTGATGGCTATTATAAAACTTTAGAAGAATTTGAAAATAAATTTGGTAAAAAAATGCCAAGAATGTGTTCATCTCAACCAACACAGGAATTAATTGAAAAATGTTTTTACGATACATTAATGATAATAAGAGAAACAATAAAAGACAACATTTATCTTGCTGAAATTGCTACAGAAAAAATAAAAAACTTGAAAAATAAACTTAATTCTTTAAATAGATCAAAACATCCTCAAGCACCTGATATATCTAAAGCTTATAATCTTGACTTAAAAACTCCCCAAGAATTAGAAATTAAACCTGACACTGAAATAACTTTAAGAGAGGCTTTAGCAAATTCTCTAAATTATATAAATAAAATAACCAATGGAGCAATACTAGCTTCATCAGCTGACTTATATGCATCAACAAACACTTTAAATATAAACAAAGGTTTTTCAGAAGGGTTCTATAATGCAATAACAAATCCAAATTCACGATTAATAACTGTTGGTGGAATATGTGAAGATGCAATGGGAGGAGTAGCTTCAGGAATCTCATCATACGGTTCTCATATAGGAGTCACATCATCATACGCAGCCTTCATTGCTCCTCTCCAACATATACCTGCAAGACTCCATGCAATAGGACAACAAGCAAGACATGAACTTACAGGAAAACCATTTAATCCATTCATAATTATAAATGCACATGCAGGTCCAAAAACTGGAGAAGATGGGCCAACTCATGCTGATCCACAAGCACTTGGAATTTTACAGGATAATTTTCCAAAAGGATTTTTAATAACACTTACACCTTGGGATCCTTGTGAAATATGGCCTCTTATATCATATTCACTCAAAAAAAGACCTGCTATAATTGCCCCATTTGTAACACGACCACCTGAAAAAGTAATAGATAGGAAAAAATATGGAATAGAACCTATAGAAAAATCAATCCAAGGTATATATCGTTTTATGCAGGCAGATACCTCCTCTAAACAGTATAACGGAACTATTGTTTTACAAGGAAATGCTGTTGCAATGGAATTTATTTTAAATGTAATTGATGAAATAAAAAAAGCTGGATATAACATGAATGTTTTTTATGTAACAAGCTTAGAGCTTTTTAATTATTTAAGTGATGAAGAAAAAGAAAAAATATATCCATCAAAACTTGCATTACATGCAGTAGGTATAACTGACTTTACATTATCAACAATGTATTATTGGATAAGGTCATCATATGGAATGAAAATGTCTCTCCATGCATTTAAAAATGGAAAATACTTAGGAAGCGGAAAAGGAGAAGTAGTATTAAAAGAAGCAGGCCTTGATGCAAAATCACAAATCAAAATGATAAAGGAATATGCATCATTTATAGAAAAAAAAGCTAAAAAAGGGGAGGTAATATGTCCTTAAAAGATTGTCCATATCTTTTAGGAAGAACTTTCGTTTTTTCAATAGCAAAAGGAGAAGATTTATTGCCCTTCATTCAAGATTTTTGTGTAGAAAACCAAATAAAATTCGGAATTATTACTGCAACAATAGGAGCAGTTAGTAAAGCAACTATCGCAGTTTATGATCAAAAAAATAAGAAATACTTAAAAGTATCCTATGATAAAGAAATGGAAATTCTTTCACTTCAGGGAAATATCAGTCTATATGATCTTAAACCAATGATCCATGCACATATAATGCTTTCAGATTTAAATGGAAATGCTTTTGGAGGACATTTGATGTCTCCAACAATTGTATTTTCATGTGAAATGATGATACAAGAATTAACAGGGCAAGAAATAAAAACTAGAAAATCAGATAAAACAACACAACTACTTCTTTGGCAAAACCCACTTTCAAGAAAATAATGTTAAATGCAAAAGATGAAATAAAAAAATTCAAGGCTGGTTTTGTAACTATCTCAGGCCCTCCAAATAGTGGTAAATCAACTCTACTAAATACCCTTTGTAATGCTCATTTAGGTGCAGTATCACAAAAGCCACATACAACACGTATTCACGTTAAAGGTATATTAACAACTGAAAATTATCAAATTGTTTTTATAGATACTCCAGGATTTATCAAACCAGTAACAAAATTAGAAAAATTAATGGAATTTGAAACAAAAAGAGCATTGAAATATGATGCTGATATAACAGTATTATGTATAGAACCTAACATAAAAATATTAGAAAAAAATTTAGATTTCATAAAATCGTATTTTAATAATTCAAATAAAGAAATAATAACAACTGTAACAAAAATTGACATATATGATAAAAAAGAAATTGAAGAAACTAAAAATTTACTAAAAAAAATCAATAATTCATCTATAATTTTAGAAATCTCCTCAATAAAAAAAATCAATATAAATATTTTAATAGATGAAATAATAAAAAAACTTCCAGTTTCCCCTCCTTATTATCCAGATGATATTCTTTCAGATAAATGGGAAAGATTTTTCGTATCAGAACTAATAAGAGAAACAGTTTTTGAATTATATGAACAAGAAGTACCTTATTCAGTTGCAGTTTCAATAGAAATATTTGACGAAAAGAGAATTCCTATATATATACTTGCTTATTTGTATGTATCAAAAAAAACACATAAAATCATAATAATAGGAGAAAATGGTAAAAAAATAAAACTATTACGAGAAAAATCTCAAGAAAAAATAAAAAATTTTTTAAATAAAGAAATAAAGCTTGAAATTTACGTTAAAATAAGAGAGAATTGGCAAAATGATGAAAAATTTATTAACAAAATAACAGAATATTATAAATAATGTTATATTCAAAAAATTTATTTACAAAAATAAACACACTAATATTTTTAACATGGTTACAATTTATATTATTTACGTTTGCTATAATTATCTCAAGCTACATAATAAAATTGACAATTCTTCCCTTTTCAAAAATATTTACCATCGAAATGTATGATGGAATTAGAATATCAATAATTTTCTCAATTGCAACATTTATACAATATTTTCTAAGAGTTTTCATTTTAAAAATCTATAAACAATCTTTATCTAATTTAATAATTATAATCTCATCACAAGCAATAACTACTCTATTAATAAAAAGTATTATTACTAAAACTGTTTTGTCTAAATATCAATTATCATACTTAGGAATATTTTTATGCCTTTTTATTCCTTTTTATGATATCATAATCTCATACTTTAAAAAAAATGCTCAACACCACACTCCATAAACTTCATACTTACAATATGGACAAAAACCTTTTGAATTATTAATATAAACATCATTTTTTATAACTGACATATAACCACGTTGAATAATTACTTTACCACATGAAGGGCATAAAGTATCAGAATATGAGCTTATATAATTACCACCATATACATATTTAAGGCCTTTCTTTCTAGCAATATCTATCAATTTCTCTATAACTAAAGGAGAAGTATTCTTTTTATCTAACATATTATAATCAGGGTGAAATGCAGTAAGATGCAAAGGTATTTCATTAGATATTGATAAAATAAAATCAACCATTAGATTAAAGTCTTTTTCATCATCATTAAACTCCTCAACTATAAGATTCACAAATTCTACATGTATATACTTTGAAGTAATATATTTCACTGAATCTAAAAATAAATCAAAATTAGCTCCAGTTAATTTATTAAACTTATGATAATTAAATACCTTTATATCTATCTTAATAAAATCAAGAACTGGTAAAATGAAATCAAAAGCTTCTTTAGAAAGATAACCATTTGAAATAAAACCAGTCTTAAAATTTATATTTTTCATTTTTAAATTCGAAAAGATATCATACGCCCACTCTATAGTTACTGTCGGCTCGTTATAAGTAGAAACAGCTATCATAATATCATTTTCAATCATAATTTTATGAAAATCAACTGGAGTAATATCTTTATATTTATAAAAATTTTTAGATAAATTTATCTCATTATTTTTAATTTGTGATATCTGCCAATTTTGACAATAAAGACAAAAAAAATTACATCCATACATACCAAAAGATAATGTTTTTGAACCAGGTAGAAAATGATAAAGTGGTTTTTTTTCAATAGGATCAATATTTAAGGACGAAAAATAACCCCATGGTACATATAACTGACCATCTATATTTATTCTAACACCACATGCTCCACTAGCTTTGTTTTTTATCAAACATTTTCTCTGACAAGCAAGACATATGATATTATCATTTTCTTTAGATAAAAAAAGAGTTGATTTTTTATAATATTTCATTTTTTACAGCAAATTTAACAGCTTTTGGCAGAGTAGTAATTTTTAAAACTCCATCTTCTGATATGAAATCCTCACCATCTAAGTGATAAATAGAACCAGGTGGTAGTTTTATTTTAAAAACTTCAGATGTTAAATATTTTACTTTATCATTTTCCAAAATTTTCCCATTAAAAAGTGTATGAATCCTTCTAATTAAATAAAAAAAATCAGTATTATCTACTACTATTAAATCTAATTTTCCATCTATCAATGAAGATCTTGGACTAATTATGGCACCTCCTCCATATTGTGATCCGTTTGCAACCGCAACCACAAAAGGTTTAAAAAAATCTTTTTTCCCTCCATATTCAACTTCGATATCAATAGGTTTAAATTTAATATATGAAATAATCCCATATAAAAAATAAGGCAAAAGTCCTCTAATTCTATTTTTATTAAACATTTTTGCAATATGAGCATCAAAGCCTATGCCACAGATATTGAAAAAAAGTTTTGAATTACATATTCCACAATCTATATCAACAATTTTATTTCCTAAAGCAATCTCAAAAGCTTCATCCAAATTAAGAGGTATTTTAAGATTTCTTGCTGCTCCATTACCAGAACCACAAGGTATAATCCCAACTATAACATTATTTTTACCTGCTACTGCTTCCAATATCTCTCTTAAAGTTCCATCACCTCCTACACAAACAACTCTATTAAAACCTTTATTTAAATATTTTATCGTAATAGTGAAAGCATCACCTTTTTGTTTTGTATATTCAATAGCATAATTTATTCTTCTTACTGAAATTTTGTTAATTATATTTCTCTCAACAAACTTATTTATTTTAAACCCAGATCTAGGATTTATTATAAAAATAACTCTATCCATACATAAACCTAAAAAGCATTAACACCACTCGCCCAATCAGTTTTATCTCCAGTTGGTTTTATACTAATAGCAATATTTCCCTCATTAAATTTTCCTTTTGTAGATCTAAATTCAACATCATAGTAATAACCAATTTTAAAATCTTCTATATCATTCAATATTTTATTATCGCTTTGAATAATCAAATAAAAATCTTTTTTTTCAAATCTAATAAAAAAATAAAGAAATAAAAAATTTTCTTTTTTTTCACCTTTCAACAGGATAAGTTTTTTAGCAATTATTTTTTTTCCTTGAAATTTATAAGGATC
>JAOAAI010000204.1 GCA_026418955.1 Candidatus Goldiibacteriota bacterium
TATGTCTTTGGTGTATTTCCTAACGTTTATTCTGCCGAAAGAATTATATTTTTACTTGTTCTTGAATAAAATTTAAAAACCAAAGATAAGAACCCCTTCTATGCTTTATCTTAATTATACACTTTTCTTGACAGAATCATATAAAAAATTTATAGATAAAGTAAAAATATTTAATATAAATTTTTATCTATGCCATTTATAATTTAAAATACATTATATAATATAAAAAACTCATGTTTAAAAATAATTATTAATCTATTTTACTAAATTTTTATTTAATAAATCATTTATTTTTTCAATTAATCTATAAGGAGAAAAAGGTTTAACTACATATGCATTTGCTCCTGCTTTAAATGCTTCTTCAATATCTTCAATGCAACCTTTTATAGTTAAAAATAAAACTGGTATTTTTGCTGTTTCAGGATTACTTTTTAAAATTTTACAAGTCTCTAGACCATTCATTTTTGGCATCATCATATCTAAAATTATTAAATCAGGTTTTATTCGTGGTAATTCATTTAACATAGCAAGTGAATTTGCAAATCCATAAGTTTTAAAACCGGCATTTTTCAAATTTATCTCCAACAATTCTCTCACATCCGATTCATCATCAACAAATATAATTGTTTTTTTCATAACACACCTCCATTTATATTTTTAAATTTTGCTTTATAATGATATACAAATATTAAGATATAATAAATTTAAAATTATTTATTGGTTTAGTATTAAAAAATATATGATTTTGAAAAAAATTATTCGAACAAATTCTAAAATTAAGATTTGAAATCAGAAAATTTGGTTATTCCCCTATATATTTTCTCGGTTTATTTCCATCAGGCCCTGTTACTATTTCTCTTTCTTCCATTTCATCTATGAGACGAGCCGCTTTTGAATAGCCTATTCCTAATTTTCTTTGAAGATATGATGTGGAAATTTCACCTTTCTCCTTTGCAAGTGCAATTGCTTTTGCTAATAAAGAAGAATCCACAGAACCACTTTCTACTGCTGCATCAAGGTTAATATCATCTTCTTTTATCTGGAATTCGGGCGATATATCGGGTTTTCTTTGTTTGCTTAAAAAATGAACCACTTTAGAAATTTCCTGTCCAGTTATTAAGGCAGCCTGACCTCTTATTGGTTTATTTAAATCAGCAGGAGCATAAAGCATATCACCGCGGCCAAGTAGTGTCTCTGCTCCTTTTGTATCAAGTATTGTACGAGAATCTACCTGAGACATAACCTGAAATGCAATTCTTGATGGAAAATTTGCTTTAATTACACCAGTTATAACATCAACTGATGGTCTTTGGGTTGCTAAAACAAGATGAATACCTACTGCGCGTGCTAGTTGTGCAAGTCGTCTTAAAGATTCTTCAACAGAACCTTTTGCAAGAAGCATTAAATCAGCAAGTTCATCTATTATTACCACAATATAAGGGAGTGTCTTTTTTAATTCCTCTGGTTTTACATCTTTATCTTTTTTGATATCTGCGTTATATTCTTCAACCATTTTATTGTATATTGAAATATTTTGTGCACCTTCTTCTGCAAGAATTTCATATCTATAATCCATTTCATTTATTAATTTTTTTAAAACATAGGCAGCATGTTTTGGGTCAGTGACAACCGGAGCAATCAAATGTGGTAAATCCCTGTAATGTGTAAGTTCCACTCTTTTTGGATCAATCATTAAAAATTTTACTTCATCTGGAGTTGCTTTAAATAATATTGACATGATAATATCATTTATGCAAACACTTTTTCCAGAACCGGTAGCACCAGCAATAAGTAAATGTGGCATCATTGTCAAATCTGCAACTATCGTTTCTCCGCCCAAATCTTTACCAAGTGCAATTGTAAGGAGTGAAGAAGATGTCTGAAATTTTTCATCTTCTATAACTTCTCTTAAATAGATTATTTTTCTGTGCTGTTTGGGAACCTCAATACCCAAAAGTGACTTACCTGCAATAGGAGCAATACGGACATGCTCCACTTTCATTGCAAGTGCAATATCAGTTGCTAAATTTTCTACACTGCTCACTTTTACTCCTGTTGCAAGTTCTATTTCAAAACGAGAAATAACAGGTCCATCAACCACATTTACAACCTCACCCTCTATTCCAAAATTATTTAATGTCTGTTTTAACCTTTCAGCATCAGAAGTATAATCTACCTTTACAACACTTGTTGTATCACCTGATTTTAACAAAGAAGTAGGGGGTAAATTAAAATCTCCGCGAACAATTGCCTGTATTGGAACTGGTTTTTTAGGTTTATCTTCAGAAGTAATAACTGTTATTTTTTCTTTTTTCTTTTTTTCTCTTAATAAAATTTTCTCATCTTCTTCTGTTACTGATTTTTGAGTTTCAATTTCTTTTAATTCTTCTCCTGTTATTTTTTTCTTTGAATTTTCTTCTTTTATTGTTTTTTTACCTTCCCTTAAGTTATTAAAAAGTTCAGTTAAAAATGATGTTATTAAATTACTTATCTTTATAATGCCTTTAAAAAAATTAACTCCCAAATTAGCAATAAATATACCTGTATCTATAATTATCTTTTCTAATCTTAAGAGTATTAAGGAAATTGCAGTTAAAATAATGATAACAATATATGAACCAACTATATTAAATACTGCAATTAAACCCTGAGCGGTTTTTTTTCCAATAATTCCAGCTGTCCAAAAATTATAATCGCCCATGATACGAAATATCTCAGGAACATTTTTCCAAAAATCTTTAAGAGGTGGCTGATAAAAAGCGTTGACTTTTTTTAATTTAAAAAATTCATTCGGCGTCCCATGTAATATTACACCAAAAAAAATAGATAAAACAAATATCAATAAAATAAAACCTGTTATATATCTTACTTCTGTGTATTTATATTCATTTTTAATTATTGTTATTCCAAGGATAAAAAAAATAAATGGTAATATATAGGATATCTTACCTATAAAAAAATATAGAATTCTTGAAACAACTTCTCCAAAAACTCCAAGTAAATTTGTCTTATTATCAACTATTATAAAAGAAGTAAAAATCACAACAGAAATTGCAATTAAAGAAAGACCAATTAATATGTTTGAATCTTTGTTTTCTTTATTTATCTTTTTTGCCAATTATTAAAACGCTCCTTCAAAATTAAAATTATTCTGTAATAAATTAAATAAAAAGTAAAGTATAATATATCAAAAAAACAACGCAGGGAATTCCCTGCATTGTTTTCTAATTATAAACTTATAAACTTTTTATAAAGGCATATTATTTCTTTTTCTTTTTTACTTTTTTCTTACACGCCATTGTTTCACCTCCTTAATTTTGAAAAAAATTTATACATTATATAGTATAATAAAAAAAATCATATACTATATATAGTATAGAAAAAAATATATAATATGTCAAGTATTTTACAATATTTTTAGAATAATTAACAGGTTTTCCACATGTTATCAACAATTAGATGAATTTAACTTTGTTATATTATTTTATAGTTATATATGATTAATTTTTCAAAATAAATTTTTCTCCTGTCATAATTATATTATCAAGTTCTTTTTTATTTTTTGCTTCACCATATAATCTCACTATTGGTTCTGTTCCTGATAATCTTATCATCATCCAGGTGTCTTCCCCTAATATAAATTTATATCCATCTTTTGTATTTATCTCTTTTATTTCATATTCACCTATTTTTTTTAATTTAAAATTTTTTAATTTTCTTATCATATCATTCATTTTTTCTTTACTTATTTTATAATTCTTTCTGGTATTGAAAAAATGTCCTGTTTTTTCTTCTAATTCCATTAATAGTTCTTTTATACTTTTTTTATTTCTTGCAACCATTTCAACAACAAGCAAACAAGCAATAATACCATCTTTCTCTGGAATATGCCTATGGATGGTAAGTCCATTTGATTCCTCTCCACCGATTATTATATCTTCCTTTGTCATAATTTCTCCGATATATTTAAAACCCACTGGTGTTTCATAAAGTTTTATACCATGCATTGCAGCAACCCTGTCTATCATGTGGGAAGTTGCAACAGATCTAATAGCAACTCCTTTCCATGATTTTCTTGTTTTAACAAGATAATCAAGTAAAAGAGGCAGTATCTTATTTGCAGAAATATATGAGCCATCAGAATCAATTATGCCATATCTATCTGCATCCCCATCCGTTGCAACACCGAGCATTGCTTTTTCTCTAATTACAGTTTGAATTAAATCCTGTATGTTTTTCTCTGCTGGTTCTGGTGGAAATCCGCCAAATAATACATCCTTTTTATCATTTATAACAATTACATTAACTTTTGCATCAATTAAAAGTTTATCAAGATAACCTCTACCTGTTGAAAATAAAGGGTCAGCAACCACTTTTAATTTTGATTTCTTTATCAATGAAAAATCTACAAGTTCTTTTATACGTTCAAGATAATAAATAGATGGATCAAAAATAGTTATTAAACCTTTTTTCTGCGCATCATGAAAATCAATTGATTTTATTTTTTTTACTTTTTTTATGTTTTGTTCTATTTTTTCTGTTTCATTAGGAGTTGCTGGTCCACCCCATGATGGTGAAAATTTAAGTCCATTATATTCTGGTGGATTATGTGATGCAGTGAAATTTATACCACCCACTGCTTTTCTTCTTATTATTTCATACGAAATAACAGGAGTAGGTGTATCTCTGTTACATAATAATACAGGAATATTATTTCCTGCCATTACTTCTGCTGCAATTTCTGAGAATTTATCTGATAAAAATCTTGCATCTCCACCTATTATTATTGGCTTGCCTTTTAATTTATCATCTGACTTTATATAATCTGCTATTGCCTGAGTTACCTTTCTTACATTTTCAAAAGTAAAATCATCTGATATAATACCTCTCCAACCAGACGTGCCAAATTTTATCTCATACTTTTCCATAAAATCCTCCTAAACTTAAAATCCAAATAAAAATTTTGTAATAAATTGTAAATATATTATATTATTTTCTCATTTTTTCAAGAAATATTTTTTCAAAATTTAACTTTGATTTTATATGTTTATCATGTATACTTATAACACGTTCTTTCATCTCAAATATAGAAAGGTATAAATATGACTAAAAAAATATTTTTGTTCTTTTTTTCTTTGTTTTTCTTTATATCTCTAATTTTTATCAGTTGCTCAAAATCAGGTGATAATCCTACAGGGCCTGGCTCACCTGCGAATACAAATACCTGGACCCCTAACTGGACAGCAACAATTAAAAAAACAAACACATTTTCACCAACAATAACTTTTACTTATATAACCTATATACCCACACTCACTCCCATATGGGTAAATGGAAATGATTTTTATGAGCCGGATAATATATATTTACAAGCAAAAACAATAACATCTGGTCAAACTCAGATGCACTCCATACATGTTTGGGATGATGAGGACTGGATGAAATTTACTGTTAATAATAGTTTTGTTTTTTCTATATATACATGGGGATCTAATAAC
>JAOAAI010000214.1 GCA_026418955.1 Candidatus Goldiibacteriota bacterium
TGACTTTGATGTCTGAATTTCTATTTTTGATGTAGATTTTATATTTTTTAATTCATCTATTATTAATCTTTTTGTTAAAAAAAGAATCAATATAATTGAAAATACGATTACTGCTGTTTTTTTATAAAAATCATTTGTCATTTATCCTTCCAGACCCCTTTCTTAAATTTTTTTGCAATACTTTCAAGGATTAAAAACTCTTTTGTCTTTGAACATTTTTTATTTTCATAAACATATGCATATCCACCCTTTATTAACTCGGCGTTGATAAGTTTATTATTCAAATAAACATAAGCAAGCAATCTGTTATACGCATCATAAGGCTCTTTGATATTATATACAATTTTTACCCTTTTAAACTCTATTCTTTTCCTTAAATACTTTTTTGCTTCAATTGCAAATTTCTGTACCGGATAATCAGGATGATTCATCTCAGGTGCATCAATGCCAAGTAACCGGACTGTTTGATTTTTCTTATCAATGACAATTGTATCTCCATCTATCACATTTATAACTGTTGCTTCAAAACTCTTCCATTGCGACTTTTCTATTATAAATTTTATCAAAAAATTACCAATAAATAATAAGATAACTACAATTAACACAGTCAATATAACTTTAAAATAAAAATTAAACTTTACCAATTTTAACCTCTTGGATGGAATTGTTTATGAATCTTTTTTAATCGTGATTTATCCACATGAGTATAAACCTGCGTTGTTGAAATATCAGAATGTCCTAGCATCTCTTGGACACTTCTTAAATCCGCTCCCCCTGATAAAAGATGTGTGGCAAAACTATGTCTGAATATATGTGGATAAACATTTTTTGAAAGATTTGCTTGTTTAGCATATTTTTTTATTATTTTCCATATGCCCATTCTTGTAAATTTTGTTCCACGCCTAGTTATAAATAAATACTGATTAAAACCTTTGCCTTTAAATGAATTTCTTATATTAAGATAATTGGATAAGGCATCTATCAAATAATCACCGACAGGAACTACTCTTTCTTTTGATCCTTTACCAAAACATCTTATTATTTTTTGATCCAAATTTATATCAGTTAATTGCATATTTATCAATTCGGATACTCTTATACCTGCTGAATAAAGTAATTCAAGTATTGCTCTGTCACGTATACCTTCTTTTGTAGATAGATCTGGTGTATTTATAAGTTTTTCAATCTCATCCATTGATAATACTTCTGGAATTTTTCTATGTGTTTTAAATGCATCAAAATTTTCAAAAGGATTATCATTAATTTTTTTTTCTTTGATTAGAAAAACAAAAAAATTTTTTACACTAACTAGCGCTCTTGCAATAGATAGCTCTGAATATTTATTTGTTTTCATATAAAAAATAAAATCTATCAATTCATCTTCTTTTACTACTGATATTTTATTTTTTGAAAGAAAATCATAAAATATTTTTATATCATTTTTATATGCAATAATAGAATTATTAGCAAGTCCTTTTTCAAAAGTTAAAAAGTTCACATATTTTTCTATATTTTCATCTATTAATTCAATGATAGACATAATTACATCGATTAAAGTATTTTTAATTTTTCTATGTATTTTTTTTCTTTAATTTTTCCAGGCATATCCATATTTTCAAACCTAAATATTTTTTTACATTTAATTCCATTTACTACAAAAAAACTTTTTATTTCACTTTCTGCAGGTTTGAAATATTTTTTATTATTAGAACCAGATGTGAGAATTATATATCCAACTTTTTTTGACTTTTTATAATAACCCCTTTTATATTTTTCCCATTGTTGCTGATTTCTATCAATAAAAATTTTTAACTGCCCAGGAACTCCTGTAAAATAAATTGGAGATGCAACGATTATAACTTTTGCATTTTTGATATGAATCAATATTTTATTAAAATCATCTCTGATATTACATTTTAATTTCATAGCACATTTAAAGCATCCAGTACACGGTTTTAAAAAAATTTTATTCATATCAATCACATTATATTCTTTGTTTATATTTTTTGCCAGTCTAAGAGCAGCAAAAGTTGAGTTTGAGTTTTTTCTTGGACTTGAAATTATCACAAGAATATCATTTTTTCTCATTATTTGAAAGATAATCCTCAAAATAAGATCTTATTATTTCAGCAACTGCCATGGCATGAGAAATTCTACCCCTCGCATTGTAAGGAGAATTTCCATCAAACATTTCAGAAATAGAACCCAATCCTGCTGTTTTTAAATGTTCAAAAAATGGCTCATATATTGTTTCAACGAATGATAATGTCTCTTTTGTTTTCCCATAAGTTTTCAAATAAGCGGTTATAAAAGGTCCCACTAACCACGCCCACACTGTCCCTTGATGCATAGCTTTGCCCTGAGAAAAAGGATCACCTGAATAAGTTGGTTTATATGATATTGACATATATGATAATGTTCTCAAACCAAAAGATGTGTATAAATCTTTTATCACCGTATTTATTATTTTCTGTCTCTTTTCATTATTATCAATAAGATCAAAAGGTAAACTTATAGCAAATATCTGGTTTGGTCTTATTGATTCATCTTTAAAATCTCCATCAATACAGTCATATAAATAACCACCTTCATCAAACCAGAACTTATTATTGAAACTTTTTTTAATTCGCTCTGCAAATTCCATATATTCTTTTGCCATTTCTTTAGAGCCATTTTTTTGGCAAATATGCTGCATTATTTTAATGGCATTATACCACAATGCATTTATTTCAACTGCTTTACCAATTCTAGGTGTTATTGGGACTCCATTAACAATTGTATCCATCCATGTCAAAGCCATTCCTGGTAGTCCAGCATAAAGTAGGTCATCTTCATCTTTATGTATATTATAATCTGTACCTTCAGCATATTTTTTTATTATAAAAGTTAATCTGTTGAAAAACTCTCCATCCTTAGAAACAATTTTATAATCATCTGTATATTGAAGATATTTATATAAAGCATAAAAAAACCACAAAGTAGTATCAACAGATGTATATTTAATATCTCTTTTCTCAACAGTCATATTTAAAGGAATAATTCCATTTTTTTCAAATTGGAGAACATGTTTTAAAAATTTCTTAGCAGTTTCATATTTTCTCGGAATTAAAAGTAAACCAGGTAAAGATATAAGAGCGTCTCTAAACCATATAAGAAAATGCCATTGAAAACCTGCAAGTATCAGTGGATTTTCTTGTCTATCTCTTATTTCAAATGAATCTGCAGTCTCAACTAACTGTCTTATATTTGTTCTGTAATCTTCATTATTAATACAGGCGCCTATTTCAACACAATTTTCTTTTATTTTTAAAAATTGTTGATGAAATTTTCTTTCAAACTCATTTATATCAAAATCAGAAAAATTTTCAGTAGAATATACAATAATTTTAGGATTATTATAATCTATTTCAAATTTAATTGTTCCTATATTATATAAATCCTCAAGTGCATCATAACCGCCCTGAAATTCACGTAAATAAAAAAAATCTCTATACCAGTATCCATTTTTATCTATTTCAGCTCCTTCTGACAGATAAATATAAGCAGGTGGAAAATTCATAAATGCCATTATTTCAATCTTTGAATTTTTATCAATTTTCAATGATGGAGAAAATCCTGGTATTTCTTTAAGTAACACCTCTGCTTCTCTAAATGCTATAAATGGTTTTACTGATAATATCAAATGGCTGTTAGGTGTCAAAAGTTCATATTTAACTACGACAGTGTTTGATTCTTTCATAAGGAAAATTTTTTTTCTTAATCTTACATTATCTATGAGATAAATAAAATTAACTATGTCATCTTTTATATAAAAATTTTCCAGATATTTATATCCATTTGGATTTATTGAATTATTTTTATATAAATGTGTTGATATATGATAGATATGCCCAGTTATG
>JAOAAI010000093.1 GCA_026418955.1 Candidatus Goldiibacteriota bacterium
CCTGTGGCTCCATGCTTGAGACATTGACCGAGACTCTCAAGAGGGAGGGAATAAATGATCCCATACCCCTTCTCCGCCACCTCGGCTACACCATCAAGTGGCACGGGCTAGGCTCTGCAGAGGTCGTGAAGAACCCTTCGAAGGAGATGCAATCATGAACCTCTAAGGAGGTGCTTTCCACCATTTCCGATAAACTTCGGAATTTCCGTAAATATTTTTCCTTTAACTTAGAAACATTAGGATGGAATGCATTTACATGGAAGTTCTTTGGAGCGGGCTTGGTAAAAAAAGGGAATCCAAGTAGTTCGAGTTCAGAAAGATATCGAGTTAACTGATTCTAGAATTCTCCTTTTTTCAAAAATACCTTTACCTAAAGACATTTCTTTTAGTTTGTTTTTAGGTCGATCAAACTTTGTCATTCAATCCGAAAATGATAATATGATAGCGCATAACTGTTTTTACTTTTTTCAGATTAACTCTCAAGAGAATGGGGAATTTGCGAAACTACTATATTAAGTACCTGTGGCTCCTTTCTCAAGAATTTATTAGTACGGAATTGTAAATGTATGTGGTGGTGTATATAGTAAGAAAAACTACGGTGCTTCTTAGAGATGATGTGCACCAAGCTCTTAAAGAAAAAGCTGGTGATAGCAATCTCTCGAACCTGATAAATAAAATTCTAATTGAACATTTGACTTAAAAAGCATGTTCGGTACAATTAAAAACAAAGCACTGATGACGAAACGATATGAGAGAAAACTAATACTGAAGGAAGCTGGACTGTATGGTATTATGATCAGCTTGAAACCTTTGTAATAATGCATATATCCTTCAATGATCGGGATGAATTTTAGGATCGACAAGTAGATCTTCAGGCAGTATTTCCTACTACCATACTTCTGCTGGTTATTCAGGGAGATGTGCTTCAGAGGTTCCATCTCTTTTAATGAATTGATAAAGTTTGGCCTCGGAGGCCTCTTAGATATGGCGCTGATCCCATTGTAGATTAGTCTACAGACTACAGGACCTTTTGGGATGACTGTAGGGGAGAAGACTTGCGACCGACTTTGAAAAGTCCTGCGCTTATGAATTGAGGAGATCTCGGCATATACATATCGAAAACTATTGCAACTAAATGAGCGACTAATGCGGCGGTATATTGTTCGGCGATGCCAAGTGGACCCTACTATTGTAACTCTGGACGATGGACCGATAACTGGCACATTAATAACAGATTTAAGCCTCCTATATCCGATAGGAGTTAAGGAGTTCGTTTACAAAGATTTTAGGGGCTAAATCTCAGTAAAAATTGCATTTAGATATAAGGCAGCACATAACCCACAAGAATTCGAAGTTCAGAGCTTGGAGCGTTTTGTAAAACTTTTGGGATGTTTTATTCACCTGAAAAACATAAGGATTAAATGATGTATTTATTCTTTTAATTTATAATTTTTTTTCATATAATATATAGTTATTAATTTCTGATTTACAGTAAAAATTATTAGGAATTTTTTTGATAATTTCTATTTGTGATTTTTCAATAAAGATATGTGTAATATTATATTTACTTAAAAATAGGCAAATGTCCTTTTTAACTATAGGTATTAATTCTTCATACTCAAATTTAAGACTATCTTTATTTCCTCCTCCACATATTATTTTTTGTCTACTATAATAGGCCGTTTCATAGACAAGTTTAGTTGGAAACACAAGTATCTTCGAGTCTTCTGGGAATACAATTTTGCTTAAATATGAATAACTCGGACATTTTATAAAGTTTATTATATTTTTAATAATTAATAAAATAGAAATAAAAAGCGGTGGAAATATAAAAAAAAATATATTATTAGATAAAAATTGTGCCGATATAATGCTCGTTGGTATTGATATAAACGATAAATATCGATAATTGTCTCCCCAACGCCATAAGAAAAATAATGCTAGGAGTCCAAAATACCATGCAAAGAAATAATTTAAGTCGATAATCCAATTTAAGTTAAATATTGCACCAATAAGAGGAATGAAACAGTATGGCTCGAACTTTACTATTTCCAGGGGCTTTCCAAATGATTTTTTATTATCTTTCCAACTTCCATATTTAAAGTGAAATTTTAAAATTCCAATATGATCTTTTAGAATGATAATATAAAATCTATTAGATAAAACTAATGCCAAAATTACGCCTAAAATTACAAAGAGCAAAAATGTAAAGTTAATCTGAATAGCTAATGGAAATAATAAGAGGACTGAAAATGCTAAAGCTTGTGTTGACATTTTATGCGTCAAAAGAAGAAGCGCAATAGAAAAACTTGCCAAAACGTTGAGATATGTTGTGTTATTGAGAAGGAGAATAATAGAAAGGTTATAAAAAAAAATTCCGACCGGTCTAGGAGTTTGAGAAATGCCTTCTATAAAATTTATGGGTGTTACTGAGTATATAAAAGTTGCAAGGATTGCCGTTTGTTCGCCAAATAGATCCTTTGCTAAGAAGTAGCAAAGTAAAAAACTTCCAAAATCAAACATTATGTCAATCAATAATGGCATTTTCTCCTTGAGATTATCAGGGGTTAAAAAGATAAGAAAGTGATAAAGTGGCGGGTGTGTATATTCATTATATAAGACAAAGCTATCTAATTTTTTTGGGGCCCTTCCTCTTCTAAATTTTTTTGCTGATATTAGATGGAAAAAAACGTCTACTCCTTTAGGCGCTAATAATATTAAAGGAACTCTTAGAATAAAAAATATTATTATCGTTCCAAGCAATATATATATCATATTATTATCATCCATTTTTCTTTTTAATATAATACATAATTTTCCTATATGAAAGATAATGAATTATAAAATGAAGAAAATGAATGTTTCGAAATTACAGTTTTTCTAGCCTCATTTTTCATTTTTTCCATTAACTCAGGGCTATTTATGAGAAGCTTTAAGGCTTTATAAATTGCTACTGCACTTCTAGTTGGAATTACAATCCCATTGTTGCCATTTAGTAGTTCTTCGTGGTATTTAGGCGAATTAGTGGCAATAACAGCACAACCACATGACATGGCCTCTAGAACAGCTAAGGACACATTGCTGCCACTTATTCCAGAATATACGAAAATATCGCTTATTTGTAAAAACTTTAATACTTGATTGCGGTTTAAAATTCCTAATAAATAGATCCGATCTTCTAATTTATTCTTTTTTATAAATGTTAAAATGTAATGATCTAAGATCCCACCGCCAATGATAATTACAAAAACATTTGCATGTTCTTTAATAAGTCTATTTAAAGCTGGCATAAGATACTCTATGCCTTTTTCCGGAGCTAGACGACAAGTAATATTAATTAATATAGCATTATTAGGTATGCCTAATTCTTCTCTACGTCTTTTAATTTCATTTTTTCCTAATGGTTTATAGAAAATAGTATCTACACAATACTGATAACTCCTTAACTTATTAGTTGGCACTCTTAATTTATTCAAATAAATCTGCTTAAGCTCGTATCCAGTGATCATCAAAATATCTGCCAAAATAGCTGTGAGTCTGATCGCAACAAAGGATGACGCTCTTAAAAATACGGTATGCAAAGCCAGAACTGATCTCCAATTTCCATGTGCTTTTTCTATGAGCGGAGACCAATATTCATTACTATAATAATTCGTGGTTGCGCCATAGTCCATTATTATAACCTTCGTATTCGTAAGCTTTCCAACAATGGAACAATATAATCCAGTAAATACTCCGTCTTGGGATAGTATGTATTTAAACTTGTACTTTTTTTGTAAGTAAAATAGCTTTAGAATACCTAATAAAATATAAATAAGATTGAATGGAAAAATACACGGATTAAATGGTAAATAATGACTACTTGGCTTTCCAATTTTATGTATTTTATATTCTTTACTAAAAGTTGGTGGCGCAATAGTTAAGAAGTGAACATCATACTTTGTTGCTAATGCCTTGTATATTTCTCGTACAATTGATTGAGCTCCCCCAGGAAAGGGGAAAAAATCTATTGCGATACAAACTTTACCTTTCATAGATCTTTCCCCTCTAAATATTTCGCCAATTTGAATAATCCTGTCTCCAGTGGGATTTTTGGTTTTATATTAAAAAGTTGCTCCATTTTAGCTGGGGATGCAAAAAATAAATTATATTCTTCGGTTTCGCCCTCATGATAGATTTTTAGATCTTCAATTCCAAATATTTTTGCAGCTTTTCTAACCAAATCTTTTATTGTTATTGGTTTTCCATAACAATAATCTAAAACCATATTTTTTTCGTCGCTTTCAACAATTTTTATTAAACCTCTAATGGCATCTTCCACATACATCGCATCAATGAGATTTCTTCCGTCCCCTCTAATTGTTATTTCATTTGCCTTTTCAAAGTAAAAGCGTTTTACTAGTTTAGTATAGATCTTTCTCTGAGGTTCAAATGGACCATAAGCTCCAAAAAATCGGAGTATAATGTATTCTTGAATATTTTTTTTCCTTTTATGAAAGAACTTTATATATTGTTCAGAAGCGAGTTTAGAAATGGCATAAGGAAGTGTTGGATTTAAATTAATATCAGGACTCACTTCTCCCTTCAAACCGTTATAAACTGCACCCGACGAAAAAAATATGAATTTATAAATTTTCACTTTACTCAAAAAATTTACTAATGCATATGCATTATTAAGCATATCATGAGCCGGATCAATAACTGACCTAGAGGGATCGGTATTTCCAGCCAAGTAAATACCCACATCAATTTTTTCCCTAATTTTCTCTTGAAGGATGCTTGTCTCATGATCTGATTTAAGGTCACATTTTAATATTCTTATGTTATAAAAGTGGCTTTTAGCAACAAAATCTGGAAAAGTTTTATCTTTATTAAAAATAGCTATCACATTCCAATTTTTTGGTATATATTGGAGAAGATTGCGTCCGATGAAACCAGAAGCACCTGTTATAATAACGTTCATAATAGACTCGCCAAATTATATTTATAAAATTCTGCTGTTTTTTTTATACCTTCCGTAAGCCCAACTCGGGGCTCGTATCCTAACAAAGATTTAGCTAAAGAAATGTCGGGAACCCTCAGCTCGACATCTGGGAAGTTTTTTCTTACATAAATAATATTAGAATTAGATCCAAGAGTTTCTACTATTTTTTCGGCAAGAGAGGCTATTGTTATAGCCGTTTTCGGATTCCCGATATTAATTACATGACCTATTGCCTCCTCTTTTATCGCTGATAATATGGTGCCTTCTATAGCATCGTCAACAAAGCACCATGCTCTTATCTGAAGTCCATCACCGTAAATCACTAAAGGCTCATTTTTTATAGCAGATGAAATAAATTTATGAATGGCACTTTCACCTGTTTGTCTTGGACCGTAAATATTGAAATAGCGAATAATAGTGGACGGTAGCCCTTTTTCTAGGAAGTAGCTATGTACAAAATGTTCTGCAGCAAGTTTGCTAACTGCATAACTCCATCTGGGCTCCTTAACAGAACCTTGAGTTGTCGGGCCATCCTCCTTACCTAAATATGCATAAGGCCCATAAACTTCACTAGTTGAAGCAAGTATAACTCTTTCTATATGGCCTTCATTGAGCCCCTCAAGAATGTTATATGTGCCTATCAAATTGACTTTCATTGTTGTAATTGGGCTTTTTGTAATAGTATTAATGCCTGCTATTGCAGCCATATGGAAAACAATATCTACTTCTTTGAGTATTTTGGTGAGTAGTGAACGATTTAGTACGTCTCCGCGAACTACTTTTATATTCTTTTCATAAGTGAAATTAGTGAATTTTAAAGAATCTCTATAAAAGTTATCATAGATGATGATTTTGTTATTTTCCTTCAGTTTATCAACCAAGTGAGAACCTATAAATCCCGCTCCGCCCGTGACTAATATTGTTTTACCATGTAATGTATTTTTTAATGACAAAATTTTCACCTCTAATGGGTACGGCATTTTTATTTTTATTCTAGGTATTTCTATTTTTCCCCAATTCACTCTTTCCTTTTTGAGGAAAAGACATTCTTTAACCTTTCAATAATTTTTTTCCTTTGCCAGTTTTTTGTGAACTCTTTTAGGTCATGGTATTTTAAGACATCAGAAGAAATGTAGCCGCTTAACATTCCTATCGCCCCTTTTGGAGATTTTAGAAACATAAAGAAAAACTTTCCAAGAAAATACAGATGGTCGTATCCTAATGCCCTCATACCTTTTCCAAGATAATAAAGTTTGTTGTATGTGAGTTTCATAGGGCGCATATGCCAAGTTACTAAATCCTCAAAACATCTAATTTTATATCCCATTTTCAAAGCTTTAAAAAGGGGATAATCTTCTCCTGCGTAATTTATGGGGAAAAATCCTATATCGCGCAAGAACTTAAATACATAAACCCTGCCTGACTCTATTGGCGAATCTGGATAAAATGCCTCTCGATAAAATCTTCCGGATGCTATTACGAGTTTTGAGTCGATTTCCATCCTTGAAATGATTTTTTCTAAATAAAATTTGGGTAAGATGTGATCGGCATCTAAAATCAAAATATAATCAAATTCTCCTTTATTTTTTAAAAATTTAAGACCAAGGTTCCTGACTTGTAATAAAATAGGTGAACCCACCACACTAAATCCTCTATCGGGAAGGTTTATCACGTTTATTTTGTATTTTTCAGCGATCTTTGCTGTATTATCTGTTGATCCATCATTTATTACAACAATTTCATTTGGTTTTAAAGTTTGACTAATTAGGTGTCTGAGCGTTTTTTCAATGTAGTGTTCCTCGTTTTTTGCAGCAATAACAACGCCAACTTTCATCTTAAACCACTTTTTTATGTATCCATTATATGATGATTTCATAGATCGCTCTCTAATTAACTAAAGCTTCAAAATCAAATCAGCCAAAGTTTGAGCTCCATCGACAAAATCAGGAAGGAATGCCTTTTTCGACCTTTCAATAGCATTTAACAAGTTATTCAAGACTATTCTTAAAACTAAAACTGCATTAACTTTTTTAGCCAAGAATTTAGCATCCTCTGCTCCAGCAGTCCTTCTCCATTCAGGATTTGGCACAATTACTATCGGTTTTTTGTAAATTAATGCCTCTAGAATTGTTGATCCAAAGTGCGTCACAACTACTTCGGCACCTGCAATTAATTCATAGAAATTTGTGGAATTTTTTATAACTTTCCATTCAGGATGCCTTTTCATATATGGTTCTGGACTAACTTTTCCGGTTTGTAAAACCACATTCTTTAAGTTGCTTTCTGCTAAAACATCGAATAAAAGTCTGTGCCCAAAAGTTCCACCGGTCACCAAAATATATCCTCCGTTCCAAGGTTTTATTTCTGGTTTAGGAAGTAATGGTCCAACAACAATACCTTTATTCAAAAGTTTCTTTTGTTCTTCCCAATGCAGTGCAGTGATTGTTGAAAAAGGCTGTAAAATTTGGGCAGTTTTTGAAGCTTTAGTAAAACGAACGGAACTTTCAATATTGACTAAAGGAATGCCCTGTATCCAAGCAAAAAAACTTGGTAATATACAAAAATTACTGCCAGTACTTACCACAACATCAAAATTGCTGGAAACGTGCCTCACAGATTGTAAAAATACCTTTGCAAGTTTGGAAATGAACTCAACAGTTGACGTCTTAGTCTCTCTTGGCTTTAAAAGAAAATCTACTGTACCAAACTTTTCTAACCTTTTTTTGCTTAGAAAGTCTTCTTGAGGGACTAGAAAGTACATAACTGCTTTGCCATAAAGTCTCTGTGCTAAGGCGTAGGCATATCCCGTATGTCCGCCTCCACCTGCGAGAATTAATACATTTTTTACCAATAACTGCACCAACCATTCTTTATTTTTTTATTACTCCTGCTTTTGAAGCTTGCTTTCTGAATAAAAATTAATAAATAAAGTATTTTGTTTTGTTATTTTACATTTACTTTATATATAGTAAACTTCCACCGACAGCGATAGCCAATTCTACCAAGAGTATTAACAATACGACTTCACTCTCGCGCGCTCTTCCCTTAATTTTTTTCACAACACTAATGGAAAGATGTGTAACATCGTATATTCCATCATAAGGCAACTCCAGACTTCCATCAGAATTAACTTTTGCATATGCCTCTACCTTCATCTTCTTTCTCAGAGGCAGCACAAAGTCCAAATAATATGGAACAAATAGAACTAATGCCAACTTCTCAACATTGCCAAAGATCGCCAAAACTGCTATAAATGCTCCAACAAGGTATGTGAAGGCATTCCCAGGAAAGATCTTAGCTGGATACCAATTGAATACGAGAAATGC
>JAOAAI010000206.1 GCA_026418955.1 Candidatus Goldiibacteriota bacterium
GTTTCATATTCACATGTTTTAAATCGCCTTTATTATCTCTTATATTTTTTATCTCACGTATAAATATGCCCCATCCAGTACTGCTTATATAATCAACTTCACTCAAATCAATACTTATCTTTTAATTTTTGGATTTAATAATATCTTCTAAAGTTTTTTCAAGCATGGAAGATGTCGATGTATCAATATAACCCCTGCACTGTATAACTTTAACATCTCCTTTTGTAACAACATTTATCGTAAGGCCTTCTGCCATATATACCTCCTTGGTTTTATTTTTTCCATCCTACTTTAATAAAACCTTTTGGCTTACTGAAATTATTTTTCCAAAGCTTTATAATAAAATCCTTTACATCTGGATAAAAAACCAAATTCTTAAATTCAGCCACCCCAAAAAATTTTACATTTTGTAATACTTTATCAGGTTTTAATGAAAATTTCAAGTTATTTTTTATTAATACTTTAAAATATATATTAAAAATATGACGACTTCTATCTGGATATATTGTTTCATGACAAAAAACAAAATGTGATATTTTATCAAGTTTTATTGATAATTCCTCTTTTAATTCTCTTTCAAGAGCTTGCTCAATAGTTTCACCATATTCCACTCCACCACCTGGAAAAAGCCAGTATGATTTTCCTTTTTTAACATGATTCACAAGTAATAATTCTTTCTTTTTATTCAAGATTATCGCCCCAACACGAATACGAATATTTTTCATAAAAATCTCCTCTTATATCTTTTATATAATTTAAAATTTTTTCTCCAAAATTATTAAAAAACATTTTTATTTTTATCGCTAAATAAATTTTTTATTTCATTTCAGCTTTTCATCAACTCCAGAGTTAAAAAAGTAATGTTATATTTAAAAATGTGAAATTTTTTGATTCATTATTCGCCAATGCTTTAAAATAACTTTCCATCCCTATCCATTTCTATTTTAAAATATTCATAAGCTCTTTGTGTAGCTTTTCTTCCAGAGGGTGTCCTCTGAATAAAACCAATCTGAATTAAAAATGGTTCATAAACATCTTCTATTGTATCTGGCTCTTCTGAAACTGCAACAGATAATGTTTCAATACCCACAGGTCCACCTTTAAATTTATTAATTAATGTTAACATTATTTTTTTATCCATGGAATCAAGGCCCATTTCATCTATTTCAAGCATTTTTAATGCTTCCAACGTAATTTTTTTATCAATTATGCCTTCTCCTTTCACTTGTGCATAATCTCTAACACGTTTTAATATACGATTGGCAATTCTCGGAGTGCCTCTTGAACGACGGGCAATTTCAGCGATTCCTTCTTTATCAGCTTCAATATTAAGTATTTTTACAGAACGATAAAGTATCTTTTCAATATCTTCAGAACTATAAAAATCAAGACGATATGCTGCTCCGAATCTATCTCGTAAGGGGGCTGCAATTAACCCAACCCTAGTTGTTGCTCCTATCAGAGTAAATTTAGGCAAATTTATTCGAAATGTTTTTGCAGATGGACCTTTACCTATAACAATATCTAAAACATAATCCTCAAGCGCTGGATACATTATTTCTTCTACTGCTTTATTCAATCTATGAATTTCATCTATGAATAAAATATCATTTTCTTCAAGATTTGTAATTATTGCTGCCAAATCACCTGCTTTTTCAATTACAGGACCTGCTGTTGTCTTGATATTAACTCCCATTTCATTGGCTATTATATGGGCTAGCGTTGTTTTTCCAAGTCCTGGTGGTCCATGAAAAAGAATGTGCTCTGGTGGCTCATTCCTTTTTTTAGCCGCTTCAATCATTATTTTTAATTTTTCTTTTACAGCATCCTGTCCAATATAATCCTTTAAATACTTTGGCCTTAAATCTTTTTCAAAAGAATTTTCATAAGGTTCAATCTCACCGTTTGTAATCCTGTTTTTTTTATTCTCTTTTTTCATATTTCAATCCCTAAATCCAGCAAATTTGGAAGATTTGGAAAATTTTGGTAAATCTACAAATTAAAATTTTATTTTATTTACTTAAATATTTCAATGCTTCTTTTATTACTTCTTCTTTATTTTTTCTATCTTTTACTGTTTTGTACGTCTGTTTTAAAGCTTCTCTTGCTTTATTATACTGAAAACCAAGGGTCAATAAAACTTGCAAATAATCCTCATCTTGTTGTTCAAAAACATCCTCTGCCATTATTTTAAATTTATCTTTTAATTCAACAATGATTCTTTTGGCTTTTTTCGGGCCAAGTCCTGGTATACTTGTTAAAAAAAATTCATCTCCAGATGCTATTGCTTTTTTCAGTTTATCAACGCTTGTACCACTTAAAATATTTATACTTCCTTTAGGACCTATACCTTCCACATTTAAAAGAGCGAGAAAAATTTCTTTTTCTTCAGGTGTAGAAAATCCATACATACTCAAATTATTTTCTGTAACACTCAAATAAGTATATATTCTTACAATCCCATTCTTATCTTTTAATGCTTCAAAAGTTGATGAAGAGATATTTATACCATAACCGACGCCTGAAACATTTAATAATAAGTATTTATCATTTATTTTTTCAATTATACCTTCTAAAAAATCAATCATTGAATACCCTTTAATTTAAAATTTATTAAATTCTAATTTAATATTACTAGTAATTGTTTAATTATATTTTAAAATTTGAATAAAAATTATTAAATTTTATTTAAGCATTTTCATCTTCAAACTGTTTGCACAGCATATTGCAACTGCAAGTGCATCTGCTACATCATCAGGTTTTGGAGTCTCTTTTAAACCAAGAATTATTTTTACCATTTTCTGAACTTGCACTTTTTCAGCAAAACCATAACCTGTTATGGATATCTTTACCTGTAAAGGGGTAAATTCAATTATTTTAATTTTCTTTAACTGACCAATAAGCAAAATAACACCTCGTGCTTCACCAACACGAAAAGCTGTTTTTACATTTTTACTGAAAAAAAGTGATTCAATCGCAATAATATCCGGCTCAAATTTTTTTATTAATTTTTTTATACCTTTATATATAATCTCAAGGCGTTCTGCTTGCTTTAAATCACTTTCACTTTCAATCACACCAGCAGATAAATATTTAATACGATTTCCTTTTTTTTCTATAATTCCAAAACCGCATCTCGCCATTCCAGGATCAATGCCAAGTATAACCATTTATTTATCTATATATTCTGACTACTCTATCAGAAATACCTGTGAAAATTTCGTATGATATGGTCCCAGCTGCCTGTGCCATGTCTTCCACATCAATTGCTGTCTCTTATACACATCT
>JAOAAI010000258.1 GCA_026418955.1 Candidatus Goldiibacteriota bacterium
GTTCTTTTAATGTTGTTTGCAATTCTTCTTCTGCCCATTTTCTATTCCATTTTTCAAAGGCGAGCATAACCATATCAGAAACTGATGCTATGAAATCCTGTTCATATTGTAACCAAGGTGAATTTCTGAAAAATATTATCACTCCTATAAAATTTTCTTCATATTTAACTGGGGACATCAATAAAATCTTTTCTTTACATTTTGATTTTGGAAATATTTTTTCTCTAATTTCTATTGATTCTATAATATTTATTCTATTTTCAATAAAATCCTTGTTTAAATTATGCAAATCAATTCTATAATCTTCTTTATTCAAATCTTCTGTTATTAGTATAATTGGTTGTAAATACTTATTGTTATCTTCAAGCATCCAAAATCCACAACAACATGAATTAATAGCAAAATGTGCCATTTCTATGATTATTTCTATTGTTCTTTCATAGGATATTTCAATTTTTGATATTGCCTTTGCCATTGCCACAAGTACTTTTCTATATTTTTCAATATCTTTTATCTGTTTTTCCTGCTCTTGCAATTTTTTTATTTCATCTGAAATATCGCGGACAAACACAACCCTTGCTATTTTATCTCTATATAAAATTTTTTTAACATAAAAACGGCACGGGATTTTTTCACCATTCTTTCTTTTTATTCTAAATTCATACACACCTTCAAACCCACTTCTGATTTTATTTTTAACCATTTCAAGGTCTTCTTCAGCTATGAAATCATATAACAAAAAATTTGCTAATTCTTCCCTTTTTATTCCTATCAATTTTAAAGCCGCATTATTCATCACTATCGGCACGCCGTCAATATGTATGAAAAACGCTTCTTCTGAATTATCAAAAAATATTTCATAATTATATAAATCTTCTTTTAATTTATCTATGATTTCCTGATATTCCTTTTCTGTTTTGTCCATAATTACTCCTGGCTTGTCAGAAATTCTTTTGCTTCATCTATGTTATTAAAAATATAAAATTTTCTGTTAGTAAACTTTGAAATTGTATCAAGTAATATTTTTTTTATTCCGCCAATACCAATCAATGCTGCAACTTTTACGTATGGTTTATTATGTAAAGCAAATTCTTTTAAAACAGATGTGGATTTCGGTGTTATTTCGCTGTTTATAAAATTAGTTATAATAAGTAATGAATTTAATGGTTGAGAAGCGATTATCTTTTTCGCAGTGTCAATAATTGATAAAAATAAATCTTCATCATCCTTTTTTAAATTTGAAATATCTATATATAAAATCTTTTTACCTTTATATTCTATAAAATATACTCTTTCCATAACTTTTATTATAAAACTTTTAAAAGAAATTTAAAGTAAATTTTAATTGACAAAATAAAAAATTTTATAAAAATATTTAGTAAATTACTAAAAAAAAGGATGAAAAATTGAATCAATTTCAAATAACAGTTTTAATAGGTATTTCAATATATATTATTATAATGATTTTAATTGGCTTCTGGGCTGGACGGCTGATTAAAACACCTGTTGATTATATAATTGCAGGTAGGCG
>JAOAAI010000043.1 GCA_026418955.1 Candidatus Goldiibacteriota bacterium
AATCAATCTCATATAAAGCAAATAATTTGTAATCCTTGATAGTCAAACAGAATAAAAATTTTATATAACTGAGACGTATTTATTTCCTTCTATATAAAATCTCCATTTTTTATCCAATCCCTGCTTTATCCCAACCCTTGATGTAGAAATTATTTTAAATTTTTTTCTATCTTTTAAATCTTCTATAAAAAGATTTTTACTATTTACTACATCTAATCCATTTTCTTTTCTACCTATTGCCAATGCCTCCGTTAATTTTCCTGGACCATTTGTTAATTTATATTCATCATCCACCTTTCTCAGTATCTTCATCAATTTAATATTTTCATAAGGTTCTAAAGCCCTTATAAGAACAGCACCAGGAAAACCCTCTTTTTCAGTTACAATATTTAAAAGATAATGATTGCCATAACATAAATAAACATAAGCAACACCCGGCGGTCCAAACATAATTTTATTTCTATCTGTAATTTTTTTATATGCATGGCTACCAGGATCCTTATCACCCCTGTATGCTTCTGTTTCAACAATAATACCCGACACTCTCTGGTCATTAATAATCCTTACTAAAATTTTACCGAGTAAATTTTTTGCAACAACTGTAGAATTTCTTTCAAAAAAACTTCTTTTAAGACGCATGAAAAAATATTTAATTTTTTAAAAACTCTTCAACAAGTATTTTTACTTTCGCTCCGTCAGCTCTTCCTTTTATTTTTGGCATGAGAACAGCCATTACCTTTCCCATATCCTTGCTTGTAGTTGCATTAACTTCTTTTATTGTATCAGAAACAATCTTTCTTAATTCTTCTTCGGAAAATTGTTTGGGTAAATATGTCTTTAAGACAGATAATTCTTTTTCTTCCTTTTCCACTAAATCAGGTCTGTTACCCGCCTTAAAACTTTCTATTGATTCATTATGTGCTTTTACAAGTGAAAAAATTATTTCAATAATTTCCTCATCATTTAAAGGTCGTGCTTTTTTTATTTCTATATTTGTTATATGATTTTTTATTTGCCTGATAGTGGAAATTTTTATTTCGTTTTTTTCTTTTATGGCTTTTTTTAAATCTTCATTCAGAGTTTCCAATAAACTCATCTATTTTTATTTTTCTTCCTTTTCTTGTTTGCTGCCCAAATTTTCTGTTTGCGTCTCACTGATGGTGGCTCATAAAATTCTCTCTTTTTCATTTCTTGAAGTATTCCAGCATCCTGGACTTTTTTCTTAAATCGTTTCATCGCATCATCAAGTGATTCATTCTCTTTTATTAACACTTCTGCCATTATTATTTCACCTGCCTCATTTATGATTTTAAAAATTTATATAAATTATACACATTTTTTTATTTATTGTCAAGTTTTACACAAAAAAATTTAAAACTAAATTATTGGATTAAATTATCGAATGGTTTTTACTAATCGTTAAACTTTTGCTTTAAATATAATATTTTTTACAAAAATAATAATGTTTTTATAACCTTTTTTATATGTGGATATGATGAATACGTGGACATAACAGTTAAAACTGCATTATAATATTTATTCTCCTTTAAAAAATTCCTATATTCTTCAGGAATTGACCATGAAATATTGTTTTTACCAATTTCCAAAGTAATTTTATCACATATTGTAATTTTTCTTGCTATTGATGAGTCAGTTGATACATCTTCTATCTCTATCGTAACAAATGATTTTTCTGTCAAAAAAAATTCAAAAAGGATCTCATTATTTTCTATTTTTTTTGCTTTGAAATTCAAAGCATCACTGCAAATCCAGAAATACTGAGCCGATTCGCGCTCCGAAATAAATACTTGACCAAAATATTTATAAATTGCTATTCCTGTTGGATTATCAAATTCATAATCCTCTGTGCCATATTTACCAAAAGATGTGATATAATATAAATCAGGTGTGAATTTATGAATGCATGAATTCTTATTATCAACCACATAAACATTACCATAATAATCCTGCTCAAGTGTGGTTATTTTTACTTCCTTACTCAAAATACTATCCACACGGATCGCTCTTATCAGATTACCATTAAAATCAAATTTCTGTATTCGGTTATAATTACCATCTATTATATAGATGTAATCATACCTATATCCAGAATATCTCTCATAAGAATCAGAAACAGCTATACCCTGCGGATTTGAAATACCTTTTGTTTTGTCTATCATGTATAAAAATCCACCTGACTTATCAAAAACCTGTATCCTGTTATTTCCTGTATCTGAAACATAAACTCTACCTAATGAATCAAGTGTAACATATCTTGGACTCTTAAATTCCCCTGGATTTTCTCCATAACTACCTATGTTTCTTATAAATCTCACCTTTTTTCCATCATTATACCATCTTGAAATTCTATTGTTGCCTGTATCAGCAATATATATATCGCCATGTTCATTACATGCAATTCCAACTGGTTTATTCAACTCTCCATCACCACTGCCATATTTACCAAAAATTCCAAGAGTGTACATTGTAGGATTATATATTATTTCAGAATTGCCAGAATTCACACCGTATACAGTGAGCTGATATGGCGCTCTGTCCTTATCAACCAGTAATTTTGTAGCAGCTAGATCCTGAGGATCATTAAAATATGTCCTATTACCTAAAAAAACTTTAAGCCAAAATGGAGTTCCTTTATGTATTCCAAAAGGTGTATGATTGATAGAAGGATATGTAAGTGTTGTGGGTTTATCATATATGATTGTTATATCTTTTTCTTCTGCAAAAATTTTTAATACAAAAAAAATAATAAAAATTATAACCACTGCTTTTTTCATCAAACACCTTTACTTTATAATTTACGATTTACAATTTAAGACTTATGATTTAAAAATTATAAATATTATAATATTATTTCTAAACATTTATATACAAAAAATGTTTCAAAAATTTGTTTAAATACTTCAATATTTCAAATTAACTAATGTCAAAGATATATTTCCATCATATTTCATTGTCACATTTATGTCTGAATTTTTATTTAAAGATACCACCCAACCAAAAAAAGTTCCTATAAAGGCACCGGCAAACACATCTGATGCCCAGTGCATATTTTTATAAATCCTAGCAAATCCACATAAA